>JAUVCD010000977.1 GCA_030590865.1 Myxococcales bacterium
TGGTCTGGGCCCACGGGATGCCCCGCCCCAGACCTGGTTTCCTCGGGCCCACTCCCTTTCAGCCGGCCGGCTTGCTCGACCGCCACGTCGCCTGGGCCCATGTGGACCAAACCGGCTTCGCGATATTCGAAGAGGCCAACCTGCACGGCGTGCGCGCCGCTGAGCAGATCGCCGACCCTCTCGGAGCAAGCCGCGGAGAGAGCTGGCTCTAGGGCGGCGCAACTAGGTAATGGTCAGGGTGGCCAACCCTTCGGCGCCGCCCCTCAGCTGGGTCACCGAAATCTCGTACTCGCCCTTTTGGACCGAGAATGACACGGGCGGAGCGCTCTGGGGATCGACGGTGGGGAGCTGGCGGATGACCCGCTCCACGATGACCCTCCCACTCGGCGCACGCACTCTGATTTGGTAGGGAGGCTGGGCGTCGCCCCAAGTGCGGAACACCAGCTTTGCGTTCCTGTTGGGTGCGAGATTGATGGTCTCGCAGATGATCTCTATGTCCCCCTGTGTCTCGAGCGTGGCAGGCACGGCAACCTCGTTTCGCGACGGCTTTCCGGAGTAGTTAACCAAGATCACCGCGTGGCGCGAGTCGAATCGCGACCTCCGCCGACAATCCCGCGGCAGGGCTAGGGTACCGAAAGCGTCGCTTGCCCTTCCGCCTTACCATACAGCTCCTTGATCTCGATTCGGTACTCACCGGACGAAGCGACTGAGAACATCACCGGCGGTGGGCTCTGCGGCTTGCCGGTCGGCAGATCGCGAATGACGCGCTCGAGCACCAGCTTGCCACTCGGCCCTCGCACCTTGACGGTGAACGGCGGCGTCACGTCGTCCCAAGCACGAAACACAATGCGAGCCGTCTTGCCCGCAGCGAGATCATCTGTCTGGCAGATGCTCTCGATATCTCCAATGCTCTCTATGGTGGTTGGCACGGCCTTGGGGACCCGTGGGTGCGCGTCGGCCTAATCAGGAGGCGTCCGCGGTGGGGCTCAATTGTAGAATGACCACGCAATAGGTGCGAATTTGGGACATTCCATGGGCTGGGAACCAGGGCCCTGCGCTCCGATGTGACCGCCGCAAACGCCCTGGGATCTCGCCATAAACTCAACCATATCAACCCGTTACAGTCGGCGACCAGCGCAATCTCGGCTTCCGAGCTGCGGCGGCCTCGTCAAGCCGCCCGACCCGGGTCTTGTGGGGAGCGGTCTTCACCTTGTCGGGATTGTGCTCGGCCTCATTGAGGATTTCGCGCAGCGCCGCAACCAGCTCGTCGAGTGTCTGCTTGGTCTCCGTCTCGGTAGGCTCGATCATCAACGCACCCTTGACGACCAGCGGGAAGTAGACCGTCGGCGCGTGAAAGCCGTAGTCCAACAGGCGCTTGGCGACGTCCAAGGTCTTGACGCCGGTGGCCTTCTCGAGCGCCGCGTCACTGAACACCACCTCGTGCATACAAGGCAGCTCACTGGCCGGTGGCAGCTGGTCTTTGAGCTGAGCCCAGAGATAACGGGCATTGAGCACCGCCAAGTTGGTGGCCTCCTCGAGCCCTTGGGCCCCCAACTCACGAATGTAGCAATAGGCCCGCACGAACACCCCGACGTTGCCGTGAAAAGCTCGCATCCGGCCGATGCTCTGAGGGCGGTCGGTGGTCAGCTCGAAGCGACCGGCTTGGTGCTTCAGAACCGGTATCGGCTGGAAGGGCGCGAGGGCCTCGGTGAAGCAGACGGGACCGGAACCAGGACCACCGGCGCCGTGGGGTGTGCTGAACGTCTTGTGAAGGTTGAGGTGCACGACGTCAACGCCGATGTCGCCGGGCCGCACCCGCCCCATGATCGCGTTGGTGTTGGCACCATCCCCGTAGACCAAGCCACCACAGTCATGAATCTGCCCAGCAATCTTAGGCAGCCACGACTCGAAGAGGCCCAGCGTGTTGGGATTGGTGACCATCAGGGCACAAACGTCGTCGGCGCCAACCTGGTCGATAGCCGCTGCGACCTGCTCGGGATGCACGAGACCATCGCCGGAAGCCGGGAGCTTCACCGAATCGAGCCCACTGAGCGAACAGCTCGCCGGATTGGTGCCGTGGGCGCTCTCGGGAATGAGCACTTTGCGAGGTGAGCGCCCCTGCGCGCGGTGGTAGGCGCGAATCATCATCAGCCCAGTGAGCTCGCCCTGGGCGCCCGCCGCGGGCTGCATCGAACAGTCGTGGAGCCCGGTGATCTCGATGAGCATGCGCTCGAGTCGCCACATCAGCTCGAGGCTCCCCTGCGCCAGCCTGTCGGGAACGAGCGGATGGAGGTGAACAAACCCTGGTTGGCGGGCCGCCCACTCGTTGACCTTGGGGTTGTACTTCATGGTGCACGACCCCAATGGGTACATCTGGGTGTCGATGCTGAAGTTGGCTTGTGACAGCCGCACGAAGTGGCGCACCGCTTCAGGTTCACTGACCTCGGGCAAGGCGGCCGGCTGGCGGCGGGCCAGCGGACCAAAGTAGCGCACCGCATCGGTTCGAGGCACATCGAGCTGGGGCAGCGATGCGCCGCTGCGACCGGCAGCCCCACGCTCGAAAATCGGTGGCTCAGCGAACTGAAGTCCGTGCTCAGCGCTCATC
>JAUVCD010000480.1 GCA_030590865.1 Myxococcales bacterium
TCGTCGGACACGCCCACCACACGGCGGTTGCGGAATTTCCGATTGCCGAGGGGGGGACCCAAGAGGCCGTGGTGGATCTACCGGTGAGCGACGAGCCGCTTCAGCCCTTTGTCGATGTGCTCTCTGCGACCTCTGATGGGACCCCGGATGCGCTCGATCGCATTACGGGTCTAATGGTGGTGGACAGCGCCCTGATCGTGAATGCCGAGACTTGGTATGATGCGCCTGGGGACAATACCTACACCACCTTGGTGGTACCTGACGCCAACGATCTTGGGGGCACGCTACAAGGCTACTATCGGCTCGCTGGCGCCGTTCATTCAGGTGGCTACATGGCGCCCATTCCCAGCTCGTTCCAAGCCGCGTTTGATGCACAGACCATGACCGGCTGGTCCTCGGTGTACTCCATCGTGTCCCGCTACAGCGTGGGGCCCTCGTTGTGGACCTTCGATCCTGCTGACATGGTGGGAACTGACCTGGCACCTGGTGAATCAGTCAGCGCTACGGCCTTCATGAATTTTGCCTACGGCGATCACATGCTCGGTGAGCGTGCGGTGGACTATGCGCCTCAAGGAGAGGAGGGCCCGTTCGAGCCGGCCTCCCCGCTGTGGAACATTCTCTCGCGAGGCCGATACGGGTTCATCGTCCCAGGCACCCAAACCTTCGCCGTGATTGGTTCCAGCGCAGGTCTCGCCGAGGGCATTGGCTACAAGACGGTGCAAGACGACGGCAACCTGTGTGGCGGACCCTGTCCGTACCAGGCAGGTGACTCTTACAACTACTATTGGCTCTTCGATGTCGACGAGATCCTCTCTGCCCCTGAGGTCTACGATCCGCGACCCTACGCGTTTGGCAAGTGGTCTGTCCCCTACGACGATGGTGGCCGTCACAAGGTCATTGGGGCGACCTTCGATCCTGCGACCAAGGTGCTCTACGTGGCGCTCGGCAATGCGGGCCAAGTGGGTGACTACGATCGTCCCCCCCTCATCTTGACGTTCCAGACTCCTGAGTAGCCTTCCCGACGAGCCGGACGACCTGCGGACACCAGCGCCGCAGGCCTGACGAGTCGGCCATGGCGGCTTTCCTTCCCGCGCGCCTATTGCAGCGTGATACCGTGCGCCCCTGCAATTTTGGCGGGCAATTTTGGGGGGTCAGCCTCGGGGAAGTGCACGATGCAATGTCTCATCATCAACTGTGGTAGCTCTTCAATCAAAGCCGCAATCGTCGATCACGAGACGGGACGGCCCACGGCGGACCTGAGCATCGAGCGCATCGGACAAGCCGAGTCCGTCTTGCGCCTGACAGGAGACGGGGAGGCCCGTCCCTGTCCAGGGGGCGATCACGAAGAGGCTCTCCGCCACGGGCTTCCCTTGCTGCTGGCCCGTTTGCCTGGCGGGTCGGAGATTGGCGGCGTCGGCCATCGAGTCGTTCACGGCGGCGCGCGTTTCTCTGCGCCCACTCGCATCAATGACGCCGTCGAGCAGGCGATCGAGTCGTTGGTACCCCTGGCACCGCTTCACAACCCGGCCAACCTCGCCGGGATACGGGCGGCCCGAGCGTTACTCCCTGACGCGGTCCACGTGGCCGTTTTCGACACCGCCTTCCATTCGACCCTGCCACCTCGAGCCCGTTCCTACGCCCTGCCGACCGAGCTTGCGGAGAAGCATGGCATCCAGCGCTATGGCTTCCACGGCACTAGCCACGCTTATGTCGCCGATCGGGCCGCCGAGTTCCTCGGGGAGGATCTGGAGAATCTACGGCTGATCACTTGCCACCTCGGCAACGGCAGCAGCGTCACGGCAGTGGAGTATGGCCGTTCGGTCGAAACGAGCATGGGGATGACGCCCCTCGAAGGACTGGTGATGGGGACTCGGAGTGGTGACGTCGATCCAGGCGTGCTGCTGCACCTCATGCGGGCGGAGAAGCTGGACGCAGACGGCATGGACCGGCTGCTCAATCGTCAGAGCGGCCTGGCCGGTCTCAGCGGCGTGGGCAACGACCTGCGAGACATCGAGGAGCGAGCAGCGAATGGCGACGAGCGTTGTCGGCTGGCGCTGCACGTCTTCGTACATCGGATTCGCAAATACATCGGCGCCTATTGTGCGGTGATGGGTCGTGTGGACGCGATCGTGTTCACCGCCGGCATCGGGCAGCACAGCCAGCTGGTCCGACATCACGTCTGCCAGCGTCTCGATTTTCTGGGGGCGAGGCTGGACGATGAGCGCAATCGCACGGCAACGGTGAGCCAGGATGCACCGACAGTGGAGATCTCTCAGCCCCACAGCCGCACCCATCTGTTGGTCGTCGCTACCGATGAGCAGCACGCCATTGCCAAGCAAACGGCAACGGTCGTCCTCGGCCACGACCAGATCAAGAGCGAGCAGCCCATCCCGGTGGCGATCTCGGCGCGGCACATTCATCTGACGCCAGCGGCCATCGAGACCTTGTTCGGCCCAGGCCACACGCTCACCGTGCGGTCCGACCTATCGCAGCCCGGACAGTTTGCCTGCCAGGAGCAGGTCGACGTGGTCGGTCCCAAGCGGACCATCGAGGGGGTCCGGGTGCTCGGACCGCCTCGATCCAACACCCAGGTCGAGATCTCCCGCACCGACGAATTCCATCTCGGTATCGATGCGCCGGTGCGTGACTCGGGAGACGTCTCAGGTAGCGCGGGGGTGACCTTGGTCGGCCCGGCCGGAACGCTGGTGCTCGAGGAAGGTGCGATCTGTGCTCGACGCCATATTCACATGCCGCCTGACGACGCCGAGCACTATGGCGTCGAGAACCGTGATGTCGTCGAGGTAGCCATCGATTCGGAAGGACGGGATCTGATCTTCGGCGACGTGCTGATCCGCGTCTCGCCGAGCTACGCCCTGGAGATGCACATCGACACCGACGAGGCGAATGCTGCCGAGCTGAGCCCAGGGGCGGAAGGTTTGCTCGCCCCCACCCCCGGACGGGCGAGCCTGCGATCGCGACAGATGGGGCCCACATCGAAACGGCAAGCGGAGCTTGGCGGATCCACTGGGAAAGCGAAGGTGGTGGCGTGATGAAGAGCACGAAGATCGTCTGTACGTTGGGACCAGCGAGCCAGGACGCGGATGTTTTGGACGGCATGATCCGCGCTGGCATGGACGTCGCTCGTCTCAACTTCAGCCACGGCAGCCACGAGCAACACGCACGGACCTATCGACTGGTGCGCGAAGCCGCGAAGCGCTGTGGGAGGGAAGTCGGGGTGCTTCAGGACCTGCCGGGACCCAAGATCCGCGTTGGATTTCTGCCTGCCGGCAAGCTGGAGCTGACCACCGGCCAGGAGGTCGTGATTCAAGCCGGTGCGGACCGTGCAGAGGCGGGCGTCATTCCGACTGGTTTCGCGAGCCTGGCTGAGGATGTCAGCCGCGACGACGTGCTCCTCTTGGACGATGGCCTCATTCGTCTGCGGGCCAAGAGCGTGGCGGGCCAGCAGATCGAGTGCGTGGTCGAGGCTGGCGGGACCTTGAAGGACCGCAAGGGGATCAATCTGCCCGGCGTGGTCTTGAGCATTCCTGCGGTAACGGAGCAGGACTTGGTGGATTTGGACTTTGGCGCTGAGCTCGGCGTCGACTTCGTCTGCCTGTCGTTCGTGCGAAACGCGGCCGAGGTGCAGGTGGCTAAGGACAGGCTGCGCGAGCGGCGCAAGGACACCCCGGTGATTGCCAAGATCGAGAAGCCCGAAGCGGTCGAGCACTTGTCCGCGATTCTCGATGTCGCTGACGGAATCATGGTGGCTCGCGGCGATCTCGGCGTGGAGATGGGGCCGGAAAAAGTGCCGCTGATCCAGAAACAGGCCATTGAGCAGGCCAATCGAAATGGCAAGCTGGTCATTACGGCGACGCAGATGCTCGAGTCGATGGTCTCGAGCACTTTCCCGACCCGTGCTGAGGCATCGGACGTGGCCAACGCAGTCTTGGATCAAAGCGACGCAGTCATGCTGTCGGCGGAGACGGCGATCGGAGCACACCCCGCGCTGGTGGTCGAAACCATGGCCCGCATCATTTGCGAGATCGAAGATTCGGCACGCTACCGGCAGCATGCCAAGTTGCAGCCGCTGCCTTTCGAGGCCTCGTCGAACGCAATCGCTCGCGCGGCAGCAGCAGCAGGCGAAGCACTGTCTGACGTGAAGGCGATCGTGTGCATCAGCACCAATGGAATCACGCCCACGCTATTGAGCGACTACCGGCCCATGCGACCCATCTATGCCTTGGCTCGACGACTGGAGGCCTGCCACCGCCTGGCGGCGTTCTGGGGTGTACACCCCATCCACTTCGAGCCCCACGGCTCCGCGGAGGAAGCAATGGTCGGCGCCGAAGCCTTGCTCGTCGAACGTGGTATCGTGAGCAAAGGTGACCGGATCCTGTTCACCTTAGCGGTGCCCCCAGGCTCGATCGTCGACAACAACACCCTGAAAATCCATCGGGTGGGTGAAGAGACGACGAAGCCCAATACGAACTAGCAGCAGATGAGGGGGGCCGTTCTACCGGCGTCAGCCATGAACGGCACGCCCAAACCGACGAAAGCGCTCGACTTCGTCTGGTGATAGTGGCCCTTGCTTCAGAGCCTCGAGATTCTCATTCAGTTGATCTCCGGTCTTCGGGCCGCAAAGCACCACATCCACATGTGGGCTAGTCAGGCAGAAGCGATAACAGTCCCCGGCTGACATCACTGGCCCGTCCCAACCCTTGGGCCGTTTCAGCAGCTTCCGCCACGAGGTAGCCGTGTAGGCAACGGTCAGCGGGCGACGCTTCTCATAGCCCGGAAAAATGTCCTTCTCTGCCCCCGGGTGGGCCGCATTGTAGCGGACCATAAGCATGTCGAGCGGTGAATCGTCGACCAGTCGGCCCGCGCGCTTGCGGTCGTGGATCGAAACCCCTATCGCCCGCACGAGGCCTTCTTCTCTCAGCTTCACCAGCTCTGTTTGGACTGAGGGAGTGAAGGCGGCCGCTTTTCCGAGCCAGAAGAGCTGGAACACGTCGATGTATTCGATGTCGAACGACCTCAGGGTCCGCTCGGCCCACCGCCGAATACTCCCGCCGAAGTACCCAAGCCATGGGCCGGTAGCCAAAACATATCGCTCCCGGTCTTGCTTGAGCGCAGCTTTGACCACAGCGTGTTGGTCGCCCTTTCGGAGCTTCCCCCAAAATAGATAATTGATGCCAGCGGCAAGAGCTGCCTCGGTGCCGGCCCCGTCAATCCCAAAGCTGAACGCGAGGCCGACGCGATGGGCAGACTTGCCGACGACCGGTAGGTCTCGATGCAAGAAATCCCGGTCACTCATGGCGACCACCGGTGATGACGACCGCCGGGTCGTGGGGCGAGCGATGCAAATCATCGCCATCGGGCAGCTGGCCGCTGGTGGTCAGTCCAGGCGGCGGGTCCACAGCCTGTGCGCCACGGACTTGTTCTGCCTCATCAAGACCACTTGAAACAATCGGTGCGTCTCGGCCTTCTCGCCACGGAGTCTCTGGCCACCAGCGGGTCAGCACGGGGGGCGCGGCTGGCTCAATCGACTCTCCTGGTCGGGGGATGGAGACCGCAACGCCCGCCTGCTCGGCCGCGACGAGCAAGCGCTCTGCCGGCTCAGTCCAAGAATGCATCGCCAAGTCGAAGGTGCCCCAATGCACTGGGATGAAGAGGCCGCCGCCTAGTTGCTGATTGGCGCGAACGGCCTGCTCAGGCCCGATGTGAAGGTCAGCCCACAAGGCGTCGTAGGCGCCAATTTCGATCAGCGTTGCGTTAAATGGTCCAAGCCGCTCACCGATGTCCGCAAAGCCGGGGAACATGCCGGTGTCGCCGCTGTAGAAGATGCGATGCTTCGAGCTGGCGATGACCCAACCGCACCACAGCGTCTGGTTCTGGTTAGCCATGACCAACGAGCGGCCAGAGAAGTGGCGCGCAGGTGTTGCGGTTAGCGTGAGATCACGGACCGTGACCTCTCCCCACCAGTCGCGCTCGACGATACGCTCAGGTGGCACACCCCAGTACTCGAGGTGGGCGCCGACGCCGAGCGGCACGACGTACACCGGCACACGCTCGCCGAGTGCCTGCACGGTGCGGTGGTCGAGGTGGTCGTAATGGTCGTGGGAGATCACGACCGCATCGATGGTGGGGAGCTCGTCGATCGAGAGGGGTGTCGCCTGAAAGCGCGTGGGTCCAGCCCAGGTGAAGGGCGATGAGCGCTCGCTCAACACCGGGTCGACGAGCACCTGGTGGCCGTCGATCTCAACCAGCAGCGACGAGTGGCCGAGCCAAGTGATGCGCAGACCTGTCTCTGGAGCGACGTGGAAGTCACTTGCCACGCGCTTCACCATGGCGGGCGGAGAGTCGGGGGCGCTGTGGTCGGCGCCGCGCAACCACTTGCCAAGGGACTCGAAGACCCCGGCTTTCTCGGTGGGGAGCGAGTTTACAAACCTGCCGTCACGCCAGTTGGGAGAAGCCTTGATGACCTCGAGGCGTGCGCCCGTTGCGTTCTGCCCGGTTGCGACGCAGGCACTCATGGTCACGGCACCTCCCGCCACGACGAGACCAACCGCAGCCATTAGCGTCATCTTCAGCCTCATTGATGTGAGCTTTTTACAATTCGAAAAACGTCGAATTGTGTGTTTAAAAAAGGGGCGCACCCTAGGCTCCTTCAACTTCAGCCAGGATCTGCATCACCTCTCCCAAGGTCTCTTTGTTGGTCCTGGCCACCAGGTACT
Source organism: Myxococcales bacterium (assembly GCA_030590865.1). Classification (GTDB taxonomy): domain Bacteria; phylum Myxococcota_A; class Polyangia; order Polyangiales; family Polyangiaceae; genus JAPYTK01. The sequence goes on from JAUVCD010000480.1 coordinate 6,735, forward strand.
TGCCTCGCTTCTCGGTCATGATGAGGTCGGCGTTGGCCAGCTCTTTGAGGCGGTGGGAGATCGTCGGTGGACTGAGCCCGAATATCTTCACGATGTCGCTGATGATGCACTCAGGCGCTTCGAAGTCCGATTCTTCGTGCTTCGCGATCTCCAGGTACAGCTTCAGACGGTTCTCGTTGGAGAGCGCCTTCATTATCTTGGCCAGTCGCTTGGCTTCCATTTTCGGCGGGTTCTCCAGCCGTCACTTAGACGATTGTCTAAACGTAGAACGGCCACTTCGGTCTGTCAAGAGGGCCTGGACGGAGAAAGGGGACAGAGGTTGGGCGGTGCGGTGGTCAGTCGCTCGAACTGTCTCCGTCGTCTTTGAATGGCAAGGGGTCCTCGACCTTCAGGGCCGTGACGAAGGCGGTCTGCTCGGTGCTCTCGATCGAACGCTCCTGGGGCGGTTCAGCTTTGGTCGCCGGTTGCGATGGTGGCGATGCCGGCACCGCCATGGCGGGTTGCTCGAATGGCAGGGTGGCGTCTGTCGGAAGTTGGGAGAGGAAGGCCGTCGAGTCGACCGACCCGCTGCCATCCTGCGCTACGGCTGGTTGCACCGCTGGCGGTTGCGCCGCTGGCGGTTGCGCCGGTAACTCGGCAGCCCGCCCGGTGAGCTCGTCACGACACAAGATGCCGTAGCGGGTCGCCAAGCCGAAGTTGTTCATACCCATTTGTCGGGCTAGCTCGAGGG
>JAUVCD010000773.1 GCA_030590865.1 Myxococcales bacterium
GTCGTCGCCAATGTCCCGGTCCTCGATGTGAGTGCCACCGAGGACCGGACCAGCTTCGCGTTGCGCATCGTGCAATGACCGCCCGCCATCGTACAGCGACCAGCCCCCATTGGTCCTCGACCACGATCTCAGAAACCGCCATGGGGCGGCGGCTCAGGCTGACCGGTCAAGGGATCTCCCTTCGCAGGGCGCCGCAAATAGCTGGCGAAGGTGCCCTCGAGGAACTCGGGATCGACCACGTTGTGCTCGAAGTCGCGCATGCCCCCATGAAAGCGGATGAGCAAGTGCCGGTCGGCGGTACCGTGCCGCTTCACCATGGTGATGGACCGATAGGGCACGAACTGGCCCCACAACCGGTGGTAGCACGCCGGAAGCCACACTCCATCGTCGTAGAACAGGAAACGGCGCTCGCCAGCCCCGCGGCTGACGAGCCAAGCGACGAGGTACAAACACGCCACCACGGCGAGAACCGCCCCACCGACGATCATCGCGGTGCTGGTTTGGGCGTAACCGTCGTGCACCACGATCCCGGCCGGAACGATGGGTAGCGGAACGATGCCCAACATGAAGACGTCGAAGCGCATCCTCACGACATCGTTCGGCGCGTCCCTACCCTGCTCTCCAAGCATGTCACTGACACTAGTTGCTCCCCGTCGTGTGGCAAGCCCCGGCGGACTCGAACACCCAGCAATTCAAGGTGATTGGCTGGGGATTGACGCAATGCGAAGCTCAACATCCCCAGCGGCTGTTCACAAATCCCGAGTCTGCCCCCCTGACGACGACGACGCGCATTGGGGGGAAGAGGAGACCGGCGCGTCTCACGGTCAAGTGGGGCGCCACACTGCTGGCAGCTTGCCGACTGTCGCCGTGATCCACGTGAGTCATCTCCCCATCTGGACGCCCACGCGGGGACGTGCCGATGAGCGATTCGCTGCCCCAGGCGGGGACGTGGCCTGGTGGTGGCGGCTCAGCGCAATGTCCCGCGAGTCAGGCCATTTGCGTTGGTGCTTGGGCCTGTGGATGCACCAGCTCCACCGACGGCGGAGTGTTGCTGCGGACAGAACTCCAGTAGTGAGGGGTCACCAAGCAAGTCCTGTCCCTACTGAGGACAGAACTCCAGCAGTGAGGCGTCACTAAGCGAGTCCTGTCCCTATTGGGGACAGAAGTCCATTGGTGATCCGTCACCAGGCGAGTCCTGTCCCCTCGACCGCGAGCAATGTGAACCACGGCCCCTCCCGCCGCCCGCCCGGTACCCCGTCTGCGCTACCGCGAGCAATGTGACCCCGTCGCCTCCCGTCGCCAGCCGGCGCCACCCCTATTTGCGCCAGAACCGCTGCGCTTCGATCTGCAATCTGGCCAGCCGACGTTGCTCCCGCATCAGCGCCGCATAACCGGTGGGCACCCGCGAGTCCTTGCCGAGCGCGTAGAGCACCTGCAAGGCAGCCTCGGCATCGTCTGTCGCCCGGTGCGCTCGCTCTAGCGAGATGCCCAGCCGCTTGGCCACCGCCACCAGAGCCCGGCTCTCCCCTTTGCCTTTGAATAGCTCCCGGGCCCAGACCAGCGGATCGAGCCAGGTGACCTGGGGACGAATGGCTGGCGGTGGATCGGGATCTTGATGCCCAGCGCGCTCCAGCTCGGCCAAGATGAAGCCCCGGTCGAAATCGGCATTGTAGGCTGCCGGCAACGCACCTCGAAACGCCGACACGATCTCCTCGGCCAGCTCGGCGAAGGACCGCTCGCCCGCCACGTCGGCATCACTGATGCCATGGATCTTGTGGGACTCTTCAGGGATGGGAATGCCCGGGTTGATGAGCCAGCTGTGGCGGGATTGGATCTCGCCGGCGCGACCGACCACGATGCCCACCTCGATGACCCGATCGACGTTGGAATCCGTCCCGGTGGTCTCAGTGTCGACGAAAGCGATCGGATGGTCAGCCCAGGGCGTGTTGGGATCGAGCTCACTGGCCACCCCCACCGCCCCCACTTTGATCAGGTGCGCAATGCCCGGGTAGTGCTTGCCCGTCGGAAAGCAGCCACAGCTGTCGACTAGCTTCATATCAGTGGCCCATCACTTTCCCGGCGAAGCGGCAGGGGCGGCGCTGCCCGCAGCGCTCGGAGCGACTGAGGGCACGGCCGTGGGGGGCGCCGCAGCGCTAGGAACAGGCGGCGCGGTAGGACTGGCGCTGGACTGCGGCGGCGGAGCCGGTGCCCCAGAGGGGTGCCCACCAGCGGCCAGAACCAGCTCGAGCTCCACCCACTCTTCGAGGTCTCTGAGCGGATTGGCGAGCTTGCTCAAGTCGCAGAACCGACCGTTGATGTAGATGGTGGGCGTGGCCCGAAGACCGAGGCTCTCGCCTTGCTGCTTTTCGCGATTGATGAAGGCCACCGCCGCAGCCGAGTGCATGTCGGCGCGGAATCGCTCCAGATCCAGATTGAGCTTGTCGGCATAGGCCTCCAGATCGGGCTCGGTCAGCCGCCTGTGGTTCTCGAAGAGGATCTTGTGCATCGGCCAGAAGCGCCCTTGTTGCTGGGCTGCATAGGCCGCCTGGGCCGCCAGCTTGGCGTTGACGTGATAGGCGATGGGGTAGTGCTTGAAGACCAGCCGGATGTCGCCCGGACGGCTTTGGTACAGCTTCTCGAGCACTTCGGAAGCAGCTCGACAGCCGGGGCACTCGAAATCGGCGAGCTCGACGATGGTGACCAGCGCATCTTTCGGCCCTTTGGCGGCCGAATCGCCGACGATGACGGTCTTGACCCGCTGGGGATCGAACCGGGCTGACAGCACCTCGACAATGTCCTGTTTGGGCCGAGCAGCCTCCACCTGACGCAGGAGAAATCGGGCCGCCGGGGCGCAGGTGGGGCAGTCCCGCTGCTCAGTCACGCACTGGGCAATCGAAACCGCGACGTCGGGACAAGGGGCTAGCAACTCGGTCACCAAAGCCGACCACTGAGCGTGCTCCCGAGCCGCCAGGGACGAGGTGTCTACTCCGGGCAACTCGAGCCGCGATGGAGACGAGGCAGAGCCGTCGTCACCGCCACGCTGCCGCTTGCAGGTGCTCGAGCACAGCGCAACGAGCAGGAGGATGAGGGGTGTCGCGCGCAACAGCTTCATGGTCAGAGCGAACTAGTCCCTTGGAACAAGTCCCATGGCAGAAGTTCCATAGAAGAGATCACAGTGGGGCTAGCGCCGCGAATGCAGCTCGTCAAGGAGGAGGACGCCCCGATCTTCAACCATCGCCGTCGTCGTCCGGCTCGTTGCCCCCAGCACCCACCGCCACAGGATCGTAGGTGGTCTTGGTGATCCGAGGCCCAGCCGGACGAGCCTTGTCGCCCTTGGGGCCATAGCTGTGGACGATTTCGCCCAGCTGCTTCGGTTCTGCTGGCGCCGAGAGCGCCCGCTCTCCGACAGGCGGCATCGCTTCGATGTGCAGCGACTGGGTCGGGAACGCGAAGGCCACGCCGACCGAAGCGGCGAGCCGCATGATCTCGAGATAGATGTTGTGCTTCTGGCGCAGCTCTTCGCCCCAGGTGTCGCACCTGAAGAAATAGTACAGCATCACGTTCAGCGAGCTGTCGCCGAAGCCTGACATGTAGACGTGGTAGTCGTCCTTGCGGGTGAACTCGTTGGCCTGGATGATGGCGCGGCACCCCTCGACGAAGGCCTGCATTTGCTCAGGCGTGGTGTCGTAGGTCATCCCCAGGGTGGTGAAGCAGCGGCGGTACTTGCGCTGCCCGTAGTTGTCGATCTTCGCGTTGGCGAGCTTGGCGTTGGGAATGACCAGCACCGAGTTGTAGAAGGTGCGGATGCGAGTGGAGCGAAAGCCTACCTCCTCGACCGTGCCATCCATGCCATCGACGCCGATCCAGTCACCGATCTGAAAGGGGCTGTCGACGAAAATGCTGATGGAACCAAAGAGGTTGGCGATGGTGTCCTTGGCCGCCAGACCGAAGGCCAGCGTTCCGATGCTGACGCTGGCCAGCAGGGTGGTGACGTCGAAGCGCAAATTCTGCAACACCACCAGGCCGCCCATGATGAAGACC
>JAUVCD010000266.1 GCA_030590865.1 Myxococcales bacterium
GGCCAGGGCCTTCAGTACGTCCGCAGGCAGCTGCATGAGCTTGGCCTTCGCCCCCGCTGCGGCACTGGCTGCGTCCATCCGCTCGAACATCCGCAGCGCAGCCTGTTCGGGCCGCTCTGCTTTACCGGCGACCAGCTCGTCGAAGTCCTCGCTGAGCAACCGTCCCAGCGCGCCGAGCTCGAAGCCGTCTTTGAACGGGCCGTTGCGCTGCCCGCCGGGATCATCCCCATGGAACATCCGCGGCTGGCCGAGCTTCATCAGCTCCTCATCGATGACCAGCTGCAGGTGCACGTAAGGGTAGTCGTCGATCTGGACCGTGGGGCCCATGTGAAACTGCTCGGGATCTCTCTCTTCCAGGTAGGTGCGCACCTCGGATTTGCCGGATGCGGGCAGGGCGAGCAGCAGCAATACGTCGAAAACTCCGTCCACTTGGGGCCTCCTGAGCATGCCGCCGACTGCCTCATGGCGGGGCGGCTTTCGGTGCTAGCCTAGTCCAGCAAGGCGGGTATTGGGCGGTGTTTCATGTGGAGACCGCACCGATCGTGGCCTTGGTGGGCAGGCCGGTCAGTCGGTCCACTCGATCGTGGTCTCGCCCATGGTCCGGTAGGACTGGTCGATGTGGTCCATCAGCTCCAACAGCCAGGCATCCATCTGGGGCCCCTCGGGGCGGACGCTGTCGGCGTAGAAGGTGCCTCGGAGGCATTCGGCTCGATGCTCTGCGGTCTTGCCCTCTTGCCAGCGGCAGCGACCGTCGACGTAGACCAGGATGGCCTTCGAGAGGCGGGTGAGCTGGCTGTACATGGAGCCATTCATCCAGTTGCTAATGAAGGCGATGGTGACCTGCAGATCCTCGGGCGTCATGCCGTAGCCGTGCATGACGTAGATCACCGGGTAACGCTCATCTTGAAGGTCGGCATGGCCGTAGCCTGGGGGCAGGGTCAGCGCGACCGGTCCGCTGCGCCCGAAGCTGGAGGTGAAGTCGAAGGTGCAGTTGTTCGCGATGACGCAGTTGTCAATTCCTTCGGCCGGGTTGTCCTGGGCGACCTCGACTTGAGCGCGAGGTGCGTCGGGCCAGCGGGAGGCCATGAAGTACATGGCTAGTTGCAAGCGCTGGAGGATCTCGTTGACCGTGCCGACGTGCATGCCCGTGCCGTTGTCGTACTCGGTCTGGGTGGGGTCGTCGCGGCCGTAGCGCAGCAGGACGATGCCCTGCAGGTCGTCCCACACCACCTCAGCGGGGGCGAAGAGCTCGGGCGTGTCGGGGTTGAGACCTGGCACCTGGTTGAAGTCGCTCAGCGCCACCGTGTCCCGGCCGCGAGCGAGGAAGGTTCCGGCCAGGTGTTGAGCCGTCGGATAAGAGTTGAACAGGTCACGGTTGCCACCGTCGAGCCACACGTCGAGGCGGGCGAGGGCATCGTCATCCAGTGGGGTGGAGTGGATGTCGCTCAGACCGCGCACCAAGCTGTGGGGGTCGTATCGGTGAAAGCCCTCCAGTCCCGCTGACATGGTGAAGGTGCCATCGCCCTCACCGTAGTCGTAAGGACTGGAGGCGGTCCCGTCCACGCCGTCGAGGCCGTAGTCCCGGAAGGGCTCGCCGCTCTGGTAGCGCCGGTCCCCCTCAGTTCCGGTTGGGTTGTAGCGTGGGTCGTAGTCGTCTCCTGACGGGTCGAGGTTGTCGGGGCCGTAGCCTGGCTCGATGATGCTCGGGGTCTGATCTTCGCCCCAGTCGTCCCATGGCTCGTGTCCCGACGTGATGACCGGCTCGAGCTCGTCCCGGACTCCGTTGCCGTTGTAGTCGACCGCCAAGACCAGCTCGATCGGATGGTTGTTGGCCTCGTCAGCCCACCAGCTGCTCTGGTAGGGCGCGAAGGGGAAATCCTCGGTGCTCCCTGGCAGTTTCTTGTTGGACCCATCGCAGAAGGTGATGACGTCGAAGGTCCCGTCCGGGTTGAACTCGTCGTCGTAGTAATTCTGAAGCACCTGGGTGTACTGGCAGCGCTCGGCGGGGCAGCTGTTCGCGATGGCGCTCATCTCGTCGTCATCCGGGTGGTCGTAGGGTTTCACCCAGGTCTTGCACTCGCCGTTTTCGTGGTCGCCCGTCTGGCTCGGATGTTCTGGATCGACGCCTGCAGGCAAGTTGAGCTGCAGCGGGTTGAAGCTGAAGGGGTTGCCGAAGGCCAGCACCAGATCCCGGAAGATCTGGGTGTAGTCCCGCCGGTCGAAATTGCCGCCGTTGCCGAGCTGCGGCCCCTCGGACCACCAGTTGTTGAAGGTGGTGGCGTGCTCGTAGGGCTCGTCGGTAGCGGGCATGAAGGTGCAGCGGCCGCTGAAGGGGGGATCGTCGATGACGCCGATACAGCGCTCGTCGGGCTGGCACTCCTGGTCGGTGGTGCAGGTCGTCTTCTCGATCTGAATGTCCTGCAGCTGCGTGCCCGGCGCGATGGGTCGGAAGCCCGCCAGCTGGTTGTGCTCCACGTGATCGACCAGCCAGGTCAAGTCGACGGGACCGCCCAGGGGCGCCACCACGTCGAACAGGCGGTGGTGTCGCAGGCCGAATTGGGCGGCGCCGGCCGCGCCCATCGACACGCCGACGAGGGCCCGGTGGGTGATCCGCCTCATTCGGGTGTGGGTGCCTGCCTTGGGGTCAACCACGGCCTGATAAGTGCCTAGCTGCGGTGCCATGAAGCTCAGCTGCCACTGGCCGTCGACCTTGGTTACCTTCGGATTGGTGGCGAGGATCGTGCGGGGTTCAACAAAGCGGGGGCCGCTATAGGCCACCTGCAAGTGGCGCCAGCGGGCCGCTTCGGGCATGCGGGCCGGATTGATGGGAATCGTCATCGGCAGGTCGCGAGGGAAGGACCGCTCTGCCGGTGTGAAACGAATGGCCGGGCCGAGGGCCTCGTAGCCCGCCGGCGTGATGTCTGCGGCACACTCGATGGCCGCCTCGAAGGCGTTGACCGGCCAAGTGATGCTCGGCGAAATGGGGTCGTCGGCCCTTGCGGGAAGGCTGAGGCTGGCCGCGGCCAGGGAGCTCTGACCCGCGATCGTCGCGCCTGCCTCGAGCAGCTTTGGACTGGTGTCATCGGCGGACTCGCAGGTGGGCAGCGTCGGCGCCAATACGTCGATCTCCAGGGTGGCCGTAGCCTCGGTGTCGTCGCCTCGAGGCACGGTCGCGGTGACCGTGGTGGTTCCGATCTCGTCACCGGTGAAGCTCAGCGCTATCGACGGCGAGCCGTAAGTCACCGAGTTGTCCGCCGGCGAGGCGAGCACCTCGGGGTTGCTGCTGGTGAAGGTGACCGGCGTGGTGGTGCAAAAATCTGGATCGACGACCACCCGCACTGCACGGGTCTGTCCCGGCGCGAGCACCAGGAACCGAGGCTCCATGCGAATCTCCACCAGCATGGCGTTTGGCGTGTAGCAGACCTCGGCTGGACCGAGGGTGGGTCCGCTCGGCTCGCTCTCAGGAAGGACGCTGGTGCCGCTGCAGCTGGACGTTGCGATGGCTGAGCCGGCGAGCAGGGCGGTGAGGCTGGCCACCGTCGCGAAGGCTCGGTGGCCGCCCATGGCTTTGGACTCGAGGATCATGGCTGCCCTTCAATCGCACACCCTTCGGGGCGTGGGAAGCATGGCTAGTGGCTATTGAGCCGGCGGGTTGTCCGGTGTCTCGGCGACCACTGCGCCGGTCACCGAAGCGTTGAGCTGTCCGCTGGTGACCTGGCCGAGCCAGGTGCCCTCGAAGCCGGTGAGGGCGGCACCGTCGTCGAACAGCGCCTTGCCCGAAGCCTCGAAGGGGACGTCGCCCCACTGGGAGTTGGCGGCTGATGCGTCGACCGCCGCCGCCCAGCGGGTCGCCAGGGCGGTGCTGCACAGCTGGGCCATGCAGGTCGTGCCGCAGCCGCTGTAGCCGGTGAGGACCAGGTCGTCACACTTGACGATCTCGCTGAGAGCGTCCTCGAAGTCGGTAGCCTGAGGATTCTGAGCCAGCCCTTCCTGCGCGCAGACTGCGCCTAGGTAGCGGCTCGGCAACCAGAACAGGCTGCCACCGAGGCGCACCGTGTCGTCTGGGTCGACGGTCAGGGTTGTCACATATTCGGCGGGTATGCCCGCCTGGTCCACGTCGACCGTTCCAATGCGTTTGAGGGTGAACAACCCGTGACCCGGTGCTTGCTCGAAGGCGTCGATGTTGCCCACGATGAGCTCGGGCTGCTTGGCCAGTCCGCCGTCGGTCAGATCGCCGAGCGACTGTCCGAGATCGACCGAGTGGGTGGCCAGATGAGCTTCGATGGTCGGCAGCCAGCTGTCGTTGGCCGCAGCTAGGTCGAAGGCGTTCTGGTCGCCCGACAGGGCGCTCATCGTGTCGAGCAGCAGCTGTGCGGTGCTCTGATAGCCGTCAAAGAAGCCGCCAATCATCAATGCTTTGCCGTCGTCGATGATGGTCTGCCAGGGCAGGGGATCGGGGGCAAAGTCGAGCTCGATGTCGAGGTAGGCCTCCTCCACGACGATGGGCTTGTTGACGATGCTGACCTCGAGGGGGGTCGTCTCTCCGGCCACCAGGTCGGCCTCGTCGCTACAGCCCCACATGTAGTGGCCTGCTCGCACGAAGACCGTCAGGTTGGGTCCGACCGGTGCTCCCATGATGACGACTGGCTCCTCAGGGTCGGCTGTTCCGATCAGCGCTCCCTCAGGGTCCTCGGGGAACCCCGCCGCGAGAGCCTCGCAGGTGGTTCCGGACACGACTCGCCCAAGCCACTGGTTCACCACGCGGTTGCCGCCGTAGACCGGGGTGATCTGGAGGGTGCCAAACCCTTGATCGCTCACCGACACCGCCAGGTCGGCCGCCGGGCCGTCCTTGATCGTGGCCCGCACGACGAAGTTGGTCGCACTATTGGGAGCCCGGAGCTTCACCGTCGCCTTGCCGGTCGACGGATCGGTGATCACTTGAGACTGGTCGAGTGAGGCATCCAGTGCGTCGCCTGCAAGGTAGAACGAAACGGAATAGGCGGCGGCGGGGCTGGTGCCGACGCCGATGTTGACCGTTTCGCTCGGAGCGAGCAGCAACGTTTCTTCGTTGTCGAAACTGATGGATCCGTCGACCCCTCCGTCAGGGGGATCCTCCGGTGGCAGCGTCACATCGGGGTTGTGACCGCAACCCATCAGCAGCACCGAAGCCACGAGGAAACCATGGCTAAGATATCTATAAAGTAAGCTCATCTATCCAATACAGCTTAGCGCGAATTCTAGGGCCGTGCCCAGATTAGACATGGCCCTGCCGACCTCTGCGCGGCGCCGGCACTGTTCACTCGGCCCAGCGGGCATGGCCACTCGGCCGAGCGGGCTCTGGCGATCCCGAGCGGATGTTCAGTGTCGTCGAAGGGTTGATGGCTCAAGGGGCTCTGGCCAGGACGTAGAAGGTGACCTCGGTGGTGCCGGTGTCGATTGCGACCCAGAGTCGTCCGTCGTCATCGGTCATGAGGTTCACCGCCGTCCCTGCGGTCGTCATGGTGAGCGCGGTCGCCAGCGGTCCGCTCGGCGATACCGTGTTGTTGGTCACCGTGTAGTCGTGGGCCATCACGTTCTCGGCCATGAAGGTCTGGCCGTTGAACACCTGCAGAAAGACCACTCCTGGAGCATCGTCGGCAGGTGCCATGGCGGCCACGGCTGTGCCCGAGCCGCTAGTCGTGAAGATCATCGTGCCCCCTGTTGCGGCGGCAGCGGGTGCTATTTCGGTGCTTGCGAAGGCTCGCAGCGTTTGGGTCCCACCACCAATATCGGGGAGGGTGGTGAACAGGTTGCCGTCTCGGTCGAGGACTACCGGACCGGTAGCGTCACCCCCAAGAGCCATCGAATTTTCGCCGCAGAGCGTCGGGCCGGCACAGATGTCCGCTGCGTAGAGGCCCGACCCGTCGGTCGCTGTCGGCGCGTCCAGTGGGGTCAGGCTGCTGTGGAGCAAGCGTCCGGTCGTCGAACCGTCGTCCACGCCCACCCCTGCAAAAAGGCCCGCCACGTTCCAGCGGGTGGCCACGGTGGCTTGGTCGAGCATGATCGCTTCGCCAAGGGTGGAGCCGAAGGCCGCCCAACCGACGAAGGTCCAGCCGTTGGTCGGCAGATCGACGGCGCTGCCATTCATGAACAGGCTCTGTTGGTTGATGGCGAGATCGATGGGGCCCACCGTCTCGGCAACGGTCAACGCTCCTGTCGGCGTTGTCGGAACCGTCCAGCGGGTGAGGGTGATCTCGTCGACTGGTGAGGCGCTCTGCACCATCGTCAGGGGGCCGTCGTGACGCCCCCAGCTCGGGATGATGGAGTAGCCCATGGCGAAGGGCGCGGTGTGCTTGCCCACCAGGCAGAGGCCTGGCTCGTCGACGGTGAATTGGTCGCTGTGCTGCGAGCTGTCGAGACAGGTGATGGTCCCGCCGCTGCCGCCGCTGCCGCCGGTCCCGCCGGTGCCGCCCATGCCGGCCGTTCCGCCTGCGCCGCTGCCGCCGGCGCCGCCACCGCCGGTGCCGTTGGAGGAGCTTGACGTGCTCGTTGTGGTGGTGGTGGTGAGGCCCGTTTCATCGTCCCCGCAACCGGTGGTGACGATGAGGGTCGCCAGTGCGGCGGACCACAGAAGAATCAGTGTCAGACGGTGCTTGGTCATGTCGACCTCCGATGGCGCCTGCCCGCGCCAGGTTCGGGTGTTGTTCCCCAGGTCGGAGGGCTCGACGTGCGACCAGTAGACCGGCTGCCGCCCAGCTTCTCCTCCCCGGAGGAACGTGGAGCGCGCCCAACAGCAGGTTTCCTGGCTCCCGGATCGTCCTCCAGCGATGCCTTCCCAAGCTCTTGGCGCTCAGTGGCTGGTATCGCCTTTGTCCCCGGTTACAGTGGCGGGGGCCGCACCGGCTTCTCACCGGCTTCCCTCTTGCGCGCCCTCCCGAGGGCAAGCCTTCGACAGAGCACGACTGCTGAGCTGCTGATTCCCCGAAGGGAACCAACGACGCCACCGTTCGCTCGGATGGGTGAGGGCGTCAAATGTTGGCCGCTGTGCTGGGGCCAGCGCCCTCACTGGGTTCGTTTGTTGGCCATGTATGTGGATATCCCACATGGTGCGCTCGGACAGAGGAGGGAAGACATGCGCAAGACCATGACGCTGACTGTGGATCCGGCAGGGGACATCATCGTTGCTGGCCCGGTGACCCCCAACGACTCGAGCTCGGCCGAGGTGTTCGTTGCCAAGCTCGACAACCAGGGAACGCTGTTGTGGCAGCGACGCCTTCATCCAAGTAGCGCCGAGGCTTTTATTGCCGGTGAGTTGCAGCCCCAGGTGGAAGCTAGCGATCCGTTGCGCGACTCAGTCTCCCCCTTGCTGATGGAAGCCGGGGACGACGAGATCGAGAGGCGGTACACCGGCGGTCCGGCGTCACGCTTCTTTGGCGCAACACTGGTGGCGCTCGGTCTGGTGACCGTGACCGCGGTAGCCGTTGCAGCACCTGGCTCGACCGACATGCGGGCGAGTAAGTCGGCGGTGTCGGCCGCGAGCTTTGGCGGCAGCGCAGTCGCCGGGGCGGGTCGCGCCATGGTGGTTGCTCAGCCGACCTTCGAGCGAGCCATCCTCGAGCCGTTCACCGGCGACGGGCTAGTGGCCGAACGCGCCGCGATTCAGGAGCCGGCCTACGCGTCCGAGCCCCTGGTGACACCGGCCGAGCTGCGAGACCAGACGCTCGCCAAACTGTCCGCCGGACGGCCCGCCGAAGCGCTGGTCTGGGCTCGGGCTTTCGTCCAGGCGGAGCCGGACAACGCGCTGAGCTACCTGTGCGTAGGTGCGGCGCTGCAAGACCTCGGCCGGGCGCAGCAGGCCCGTCAGGCCTACGACCAATGCGTTCGTCACGCCAAGCATGGCGACGCCACCGAGTGCTACAACCTCGGCGGGCGAAAGTAGCGGCGCAGCTCGAAACCGCCGGGTGAGCCCGGTCAGCGGATAGGTATTTCGAAGGGGCAGAGGGAAAGTAGTACAGCAATGGCGGGGTAGGTTTGTTGCTTATCTGCCACTACGTAAGCCTACCTGTTTGGCAGTCGCCGCATCTGCCACCGCACTCGATGTCGCAGAAGCGCTCGCAGGTTTCCTTGTCCAGGTTGCAGGCGAAGCCGTCATCGCAGAGGCCGCAAATCGATCCGCAGCCATCGAGGCCACATGCACGATTGGTGCAATCAGGCACGCAAGTTCCGCCCCCCGCCCCGCCCGCACCGTGTCGTTGCCGGGAATCGTCGCCCCCAGAAACGATCGTCATCAGCCCGGTCCTCCCGGCGCAGCCCAAGGTGGCGGCTCGCATTGACCATCGATTGCCTGTCGATGGTGCCACGCAGGGGCCTTTCCACCACGATGGCGGAGTGCTCCAGCAGTGGTCCCACGGCTCGAAGCGTGCCGTGGGTGAGCCGCGCAACGGCACGTGCGAGCGGGTGTGGCTGCTCTGCCTCCTCCTATTCGAAGGGGCAGCTCGCACAGCTGTTGCAGGTTGGCGCGCCGCCATCCCCGACATTGCCGCTGCCGCCGATGCTGGGGAAGGCGTCGTTGCACGTGATATCGACGCCGTTGGTGGAGAAGGTGTTGCCGAGCAGTACCGAGTTGCTCGGCCCCTGGGCGAAGAAGCCGGCGCCCGAGTTGTGGTGGAACGTGTTCCCGGTCAGCTCGACCGTGGTCACGCTTGTGCGAATGCCATTGATGCACCCCGAGATGTCGTTGTCCGCCACGGTGAGCGGCGGTGCCACGCTGGTGGTGCCGGGGGCGTCGATACAATACACGCCGGACCCGCCACCGGTGATCTCACAGCCGACGATCCCATTGTTCTCTCCCGTGAATTCGACCACGACGCTCCAGGTGGCGTAGGTCGCAGCGCCCTGCAGCAGTGCCCGAACGCCGGCAATTTCCGGGCAGGTGATCTTCTGGTTGTCCCCCAGCACGATCGGCCAGGTGCTCTCCGTCGCAGCGCTGTACGTCGCCGGTGCGAGAATGATCTCACCTGGGGCATGGGCGAGGGCGTAGCTCGAGCTTCGGTAGGCGCAGGTGTCCGGTGCCCCTCCATGCTGGTCGTCGTCTGTGCCGAGTGCAGGATCCACGTAGCGCGGTCCGGCGGAGTTGCCAGCACTGCACCCACAGTTGCCTTGGTCATCGCACACGCCGTCTTCGTTGGGGGCGACCGTGCAGGTCGTGCCGCCCGGTACTGGGCTGTTGGTGACCTGCCCAGCGTCACAGGCGGGAGCCATGCAATCGCCTGTCGTCGGATCGTCCGGCGCATCCCCTTCGTCTGGCACCATGGTTGCCTGACCGTCGACGCAGAGCGGTCGCTGGCAGTCATCCGGCGTGTCCGGCTGACCGGGTACGGCAATCTGCGGCTGGGGGCCGTAGCTGCACTGGCCACCATTGCACGAGTCAATGGTGCAAGGATTGGCGTCGTCACAATCGGACTCGTAGACACATTCGGCCGTGGTGCCGCCCTGTCCCCCGCCACCTCCGTGGCCAGTGTCGCTACCGCTCTCGCATCCCGCGGCCGTCGCAACGCCAAGCAGCGCCGCAACCCCCACGCCCAACCATCTCGCTTCGTGTTGCCTCATCGGTCCGCCTCCCAACTAACCTTGTCCTGAGCCAAGAGTAACGGAACCTGCTGTCACTCGGCGCCGCCCCCGCCCATTTTTGCATAACAAGCGATTCTGATAATTCTGCCTGACGCTAAATGGGGGGGTTGTACCGGCTATACTCAAGGCACTAGCTCGGCGATCTTTTGGGGCTTACGGGCCTTGCGGACCCGGGGGCTCAGGGCGCCGGCCGCGCCTGGCACCGTCGCGACGTAGAGCGCCGTGGGGCAGGTCAGTCGCGCACCGCGACGATCAGGTATTGGTCGCCCGACTTGCGGGACACGAAGACGGCCTCCTCGCCCTGGCTCTTGGTGCCGTCGTCCCGATTCTCTAGGGCGAAGATGCACAAGCTCACGTAGCCGGGCTCGGCGCCGAGGACCTGTTTGACGTACACCCGCAAAGGCTGCTCGATCACCATGGGGCCAAGCTTGGAGGCGTACCGGAAGGCCTCGCTCGGCATGTGGGCGTATTGGGTCACCTTGGCGGTGACGTTGCGCTTCGACCCCTGCTTCCAGACGGCTCGGGTGAACACGTCCTTCACCGCCTCGGGGGTTGGGTTGGCGTGGGTGTCGGTGAAGAAGGGGAAGGCCATCGTCTTCACCAAAGCCTCGGCGTCACGGCTGTTGAACGCCGTGGCAAAAGCCTCCAGGTTCTGCTCGACTGCCGCGGACCGCGCCGAGAAGTCCTTCCACCGAGAGACGGCGTCTGGGTCGATGGTCTCGGCTATGGTCAAGCCGGAGCGTGTCGCCATCGCTTCGTCGACGCTCTTGCCACCGGCGACCTCGTCGAGCACTTCGCGCATTGGCGCGGGCACGGCATCCCGGGCGCGCTTCAGCGCGTCAGCGGTGACCTGCTTGCCGTCCAGCACATCGGTCACCGTCGCCTTCACCTCCTCGGGGAGCTCGCTCTGGGCCACCACGCCCTTGAGATGTGGCGCGCTCACGGCGAAGGCTAGATCATCCTTGGCCGGCGGCGGCTCGGCCTCCGCGGTGGCCGTCGCGGTAGGGGCGACCGTCGGCGTGCTCGTCGCCACCGGCGTGTCGCTGCCCTTGGTGGTCGTGGGCGCGGCCGAGCAGGCGATGGCCAAGCCGGCGAGCAGCGCGGGGATCAGCAAGGTGTGACGGAGATGGCTCATGCTGCCGTCCTATCCTCGCAGCTGTCGGGACCCAAGCTCATCCGATGGCCGTGGCCCCGCTGCGGCGGAGACGACGATGGTCCTCGATCGGTGCGAGTTGGGCTATCGTCCCGAGGTGGCCCCGCCTTTCGCGCGCTTCGCATTGCCCATGGCCGCCCTCGTGTTTCTGCCGAGCACGCCCGGGCTTGCCCAGGGGTCACCCGAGCCACCGCCCGAGTTCCCACACGCACCGACGGCCTTCGACGACGGGCGCGGTGACGAAGGAGGTCTGCCTGGCGTCTTCCTGCAGATCGGTTGCCGGAACCGCACCCGGGAGTTCTGGGGCCTCGCCCAGATCGGACTGCTCGACACCCGCTCGGTCGACTTCAACGGGGTGCTTCAGCTCAGCCTGGATCACAACGCCAACCGCACCACCATCGGTGTGGCTCAGGTGGCCTTGGCCAACTACTCCTACGAGTTCTACGGGTTGGTGCAGGTGGGCGCCCACAACATCATCGGTCGCGAGATCTACGCTCTCGCTCAGATTGGCGCGTTCAACGACGCAAACGGCCAATACCTGGGCCTCGTTCAGCTGGGCGTGGCGAACCGGTGGCGCTTCCACCGTCGCAACTGGGCCATCGCGCCGATGCAGATCGGGATCTACAACGAGCGGGCGGCGCCGGCCTACACCCTCGGCCAGATCGGGATCGCCAACTTCCTCGGCGAGGGCACCATCCACGCGCCGTGGAGGATTGGCGTCTTCAACGGCGGGGAGGACACCGTGGCAACCCTGTTGCAGGCCGGCGTGGTGAACTGGATGCCCGACGGACGAGGCTACATCGGGCTCGAGGTGGGCTTGCTCAACCGCAGCCGCCAGTTCCACGGGCCGGCGCAGATTGGCCTGGTCAACTACAGCGACGAGGTCACTGGCGCACAGATCGGCGTCTACAACCACGCGGGGCGACTGCGCGGCTTGCAGATCGGCCTGCTCAATCACATTGCAGAGAACCCCGCATGGCAACGCTGGCTACCGTTCATCAACTGGTAGCGCTA
>JAUVCD010000675.1 GCA_030590865.1 Myxococcales bacterium
GGGAGGCATCGGCGCGGCCGCGCCCGGCGGGGCTGTGCCCCGGGGACCGCGACAGCGCTGGATGCCGGAAATCGAGCAGGGACTGGGAAAAGCGGCGTTTTCCTGTCGCAGTAAGAATACGCAAGGCACAGCCCGGGCAGGGAATCCCCGTGCAGCTTCTGTTCGGTGGTGGGGCCGCCCTCAGGCGGCCCTTTGGACCGGTGCGACGAGGGACCGCATCTGCGCTGGCTGGCCCGCCCGGATTCGTCCCAGCGCCATGGCTAGCATTACGATCAAGGCCAGCGTGACCCGGGTCTCCATCTTCTCCTGGCCCCGGATGTAGTGGAGCTCGAAGCCGAGCACGCGGTCGATGCGTGCGTTGACACGTTCCACCGCTGTTCGCCGGTCGTATGATTTTCCCCACTTTGCCGTAGGACGAGCAATGGGAGTGAAGATGCGACGGTCCAGGTCAAGGGGCACGCGCACCACGCGGCCGTAATCACCGACGCCGATACGGGAACGAGCTTCGCACTCGGCTCTTCCGGGACAGCTCACGCCACAGGCAGCGGCGGGGCAGCGATACTTGAGGGTGTTGCGATCCTTCTCGAAGCCGACGAATGAGAGGTCACGCTGCTCCCCTGTGGTCGGGCAGATGCAGTAGATATGCCCCTGCTCGTCGTAGACGAAGGAGTCCACGCGGTCGGGATATAGCGGCCGTGTCGGCTCGCTCTTCCAGAGGGTGCGCTTGTCGATGACGGGTTTGATCTCATGGTCGTTGTGCAGGTCTCGGTTGTTCTCGGTCGAGTCGTAGCCTTTGTCGGCCGACAGCTCATCGATTCCAGCGTGGAGCTTGGGATGCTCGACTTGCTGCTCCTGGACCAGCGGGATCAACTCCGGGCAGTCACTTTTCGAGGCCGGGGTGAGCGAGAAGCCCAGTGGAAGCTCGTAGACGCTATCCACCAGGAGGTGGAGCTTGTAGCCGAACCACTTGGTGACCTTCTCCCAGCTCGTGCCGTCTTTGCGCTTTCCGCGGTATGTCTTCTTGCCCCAGTCGGCGTCGTTGTCGCGCCGGCGGTCGGGCTCCTTCTGCTTTTCCTCGTTGGTCACCGGCTTGCCGTGGGAGGGAATCGCCTTGGAGTCTACCGCGGTTTTCGCGCCCAGGTTTGAACGCACCAGGTAGAGCTCATCGACAAGCTGATGAAACATGCTCTTGAGCCGGCCCAGGTGCGCGATGATTAGCGCCAGAAAACGACCGAAGGCATCGTCTGAGGGCACGGCTGCTTCCCCAAGCAGCGGGTCGAAGCCACAGAGCTGGCGAAGCTCGCCGTTGCGCCTGAGCTCACGCAGAAGCGAAGCGGCCGATACATGCTGAAATACGATCCCGGCCAGCAGCGCGTTCCAGGTCGGCCGGATCGGGTAATCATCGCGTCCGCGACCCCGAAGACACTCGAGATAACGGACGAGGGGCTCATCGGGCAGGGCCGAGAGCACCAGCAGAAACCGGTCCAGGTCGCTGGCGACGTCGATGTCGGGCCAACCGAATAGGGGGCGCTGGGGAATTACAGCCATGGTCATCTCCTTCGCTGCTGGTTGCCTGTATGGTTAGATCCAGGTGCGTGGCGAATATTCAGCGGTTAAACGCCACATGGCGAAAAATGACCACGGTCTGGTAAACCAGGCCGAAAGGGGTCGTAGAGACCCCGACCGCCCCCCCTTGCGCCGGCGATTTGCTAGGCTGTTTCAGGCAAAACGTTGAAGCAGCCGGGTGAGCATCGCTCCGACTCGACCCGCGAGCTGGAGTACTTCCTGGGCCTCCTTGGCCGGAACCAGTTTCAGCGTCGCGAGCAGCTCTGCCGCGGCCGCGACCTCACCGCACTCACCTCGCGCCTCTGAGTAACGCTGGCGTTTCTGGCCCGTGCTGAAGCGATTGGCTCCCTCACCGATCAAAAGGACCGTAGAGCCTGCTGCGCGGATGAGCTGGTCGGCGAAGGTGCGGTAGCCTCTGGGGACGCGCCCCGCCAGCTCTTTGGCCTTGGCAGCCATCTGCAGCGCGACCCGGAACACGTCGAGCCGAGTGTGGGGGAAGGGGAAAGGGAGATTGGACATGAGGGCCTCCTTTGGGGTTTCCTGGAGGGCGGCGCCACCGCCCTCGCCCAGCGCTGGGGCGGTGCGCCGTCTGGAAGGAAATCCCAAAGGAGGCCGACGTCTGGGCTTGCCCCCCCCCTCCGTCTCCCGCTCCGGCCTCCGGCCGAGCCCGAGGATCGAGCCCGAGACCCGTCTCCCGTCTTATGTCTTTCCCGCCTCCCGTTCCGGCCTCTCGCCGAGCCCGAGGATCGAGCCCGAGACCCGTCAATCCCAGGCCCACGGGATCCGCAACCATGGATTTCGGTTTGATTGCCTATCGTTATGCCGCCTTCTTTCGACGTTCGGCCTGCGCGCCGATAAGGGGGACCACGCTCTTGCCATTACGAAACTCGATGATTACTTGGCTATCGTCTGGGAGCTGGTTCCAGGCGTTGCGCTGGGTCCAGCTCAGACGCCGGTGCTGACGCTCCGCCGGAGTCGTAGCGAAAACAGCCACTGGCTTGGGACCCTCAGGCGGTAGGACGAGTTGGACATGGGTTTCTAGCTCAGCGCAGACTGCACGAAATAGCTTTCGCAGTACCGCAGGCAGCAAAATGGCACACATCACCTCCAGCGAACCAGGCTGGATTTCCGCCGCAGGAGGTTGCCATGACGGGGGTTGTTTCCGCGCTTTCACTGCCGGATTTACCCGCTTCTGTTTCGGCCTCGCAGGCGCCTCGAGCCGTAGTCGCCGCTCAGCGCGTTTGGCATCGGTCGTGAGCTCACCCAGCAAGTCCACGAGCTCGGGGGGTACCGCAACCCTGAGCGTTTTGGCGAACGAGTTTGTCACCGCTTTGGGCGCACAGCTCGTAAGACACGGACATCCTGCACAGGACCCATCTGGTGCACGGAAGCGCAGGGAAAACTTGCCGGGGCGCTGCCACGCTTGGGCAAGCGTTGGCAGAGGCAATACGCGGCCGTTGAGACAGCACAATCCGCCTTGAATGCGGTCAAAACGCCAACCGGGTTGTGCCGCAAGGATCGTGGGCCAATCGAACAGCTCCAGCACATCGAAAAGGTCCTGCGCGGCCGCCTCGGCGGAGATCTTGGCCGAATTGGGTTCAGTTGGCTCTGCCGGCTCTGCCGGCTCTGCCGACTCTACCGGCAATCCGGCCTGACCGTTGGCAGCAGGCGGCGCCGCGCTGGGGGAGGCCGCAAATTCTGCCGTGAGTGCTGATGTCGCGGTCGTTTCTTCGCTTCGCGACAAGGATGATTTTCGTACCTTCGCCACGAGCTCAGACCACGCCTGTTGCTGTCTTGTCGGCGCCCTGGGCTCGAGTCGTGCTCGCTGCTTAGCGCATTTGGCATTGGTCGTTAGCTCACGCAGCAAGTCCACGAGTTCGGGGGCCACCACAACCCTGAGATCTTTGCCGAACGAGCCCGTCGCCGCTTTGGGCGAACAGCTCGTAAGGCGCGGGCATCCTGTACAGGACCCGTCTGGGAAGCGGAAGCGTAGAGAAAACCTGTCGGAGCGCCGCCCCGCTTTGGCAAGCGTTGGCAGAGGCAGTACGCGGTCGTTGGAACAGCACAATCCACCTTGAGTGCGGTCAAAACGCCAACCGGGTTGGGCCGCAAGAATCGTGGGCCAATCAAGCAGCTCTAGCACATCGAAGAGGTCCTGCGCGGCCGCCTCGGCGGAGATCTTGGCCGAATTGGGTTCAGCTGGCTCTTCTGGCTCTGCCAGCAACATGGCCCGAGCGTTGGCGGCAGGCAGCGCCACGCTGGGAGAGGACGCAGACTCTGCCTTGGGTGCCGTTGGGGCGGTTGTTTCTTCGCTTTGCGTGGTCAGCAGGCTCTGGGGCGTGGCCGGTGCGCTGTCATCGGCTGGCGGTATCGGCAAGTCGATGGGACTGGTATTGGGACTGGTATCAGGCGAGGCATTTCTGGGCTGAGGTGCCGAGGCTTCGGGGAGGGCATTCACTGCGGTCGTCTCCTCGCGCTGGACTGTCCGTATGATGCCAGGCGTGACCGACTGATGGTTGGCCGCAGGCTGCTCAGGCAGCTCACAAGGTGGGCACGCAAGCTCCATGCCCCGGCAGATTTGAAAGTTCCACACGAACAGTCCGATCAGATTCGCCAGTTCCTGTCCGGGCAGGTGGTAGCTGAAGATCCGGTCCAGGCAGAGCTCGCGGTCCTCCTGGCTAAAGCGATTTTCCTGACCACAACGCCCGTAGTAAAACGTCACCACTTCTGCGATGGGCCACGCTTGAGGATCCAGATCGGTGCCAAACAGCTCATACTGCCAATCGTCGATCAAGATGCCAGCACCATGTTTTTTTTCGGAGCGAAAACGCGACACGATGACCCGCGTTTGCACTGGGGCAAAGCGGCAGCCATCTTCGCGGCGGCTGTCATGGGCCGCTTCCAGCATCATCGTCCCCAACTCGGCCGCTTGGCGGGCCGGCCCCGAGCCGGAGCAAGGCACCGCATACCAAGTGGCTTGATTCAGATGGTCGATAACTTCGGGTTGGGACAGAATCTCGTAGCGCGCAAGCCGGGTGGCGTAGTGAATCTGCGCCTTGTTGCATTCGGTGATGAAGGGGACGTTGCCGGCCACGCCGTCACTTCGGATCACGGCGCGCTCCAGAGGCGCGTTTGCCTTCGCACACACGGTCGGAATCGTTTGCAGCGCCGCCTTGAAGGCCACTCGCGTCTTGCCATTGCCCGGCCCGAGCTGCAGGTGTACCCAGAGCCCCGATCCGGCGTGCTGCAGCAGAGCGCGACTGAGCTGTACGTCGCCCCGTTTTCGGCCTGGATAGCCGGGCTTGGCCAGAGCTACAGACCGTCGTTTGCCCTCAGGAAGGTCCTCCATCTCTGGCAGGGCCCGATGCCGTAACACTGTCATGGTGGGGTCCCAGTCGAAGACGTGCCAGCCTCGGCCCAAGGCGTCGCGGCTCTGCACTGACGAGTGCTGCAGCACCTGCTCTACCCCGGGTGCCTCCAGCA
>JAUVCD010000331.1 GCA_030590865.1 Myxococcales bacterium
CGTCGGGACCCCAACCGGGGCGCCGTTCAGGGGTGACGCGGACAGCGCGTCGGGACCCCAAACCGTGAGCCGTTCAGGGGTGACGCGCAAAGCGCGTCGGGACCCCAAACCGTGAGCGAAAGCGAGCGAAAGCGAACGAAAGCAAGCGAGGGCCGGAAACTAGCTGCTGCCGTCGCCGAACAGGTCGTCCATGGCGTCGTCGAACTCGCCGGCGTCGGCGGCTACCGCCGGTGCTTGGGGGCGGAGTTGGGCGCCCGATTCGGTGCGGAGCCGTTCGATGCGCTGGGCCACGGCGCCTCGTGGGTCGCTGTAGCTCGGATCGTATTTGGCGAGCCACTCGAAGTACTTGAGCGCCTGCTCTGCCATCAGCTTCATTTCGTAGGCGTTGGCGATCTCGTAGCCCAAGGCGAGCTCCTGGTCGCTCGTCTTCTGATCGGCGTTGAGGGCGCGGTGCAAGGCATCGAGCGCCTGGTCCAGGTCGTTGAGCTGGAGATGAATCGTTCCGATCATCGACAGACACACGCATTCGCGGCTGGCGTCGCGCGCCGCCAGCGTCAGCTCGCTGATGGCGTCGGTATGCAGCCCCATCTCGAAGTAGGCCACGCCTAGATCGTAGTGAGTGGCGGCATCGGCGTCGTCCACCTGGGCCCGAACGCCCACCCGAGCTGGCTCTGGGGCTACCCCGAGATCGGCCACGACATCAGGTTGGGCCGCTGGGGCGACCGGCTCGACCGGTGGGTAGCCTTGCTGGTCATAGGGCGCCTGCTCGTAGGATGGTTGGTCCGGCGGTGCTTGGCTGTAGGGTGCCTGCTCGTAGGACGCCTGGTCGTAGCTCGCCTGGTCGTAGGACGCCTGCTCGTAGGACGGTTGGGCTTCCGGCGGAGCCTGGCTGTAGGGTGCCTGTTCGTGGGGTGCCTGTTCGTAGGACGCCTGGTCGTAGGGTGCTGGGCTGTTGGGCGCCTGCTCGTAGGACGGTTGGGCTTCCGGCACCCCGGGGAAGGACAGTCGTTCGCCCAGCGGGGCCGCCGGGTAGGGGCCGCTCTGTGAAGCCTGGGACCCGTGAGCCACCATGGCGTCGATGTCAGCTAGGCGCTCGAGCACCAGCGGATGGTTGGGCAGAATTTGCAGCTGCCCGTGCAGCAGCGCCCGCGCCTCGTCGTAGCGACCGGCGTCGGCTAGATCCTCAGCCTGATCGACGGCATCCTCGTCCAGCGTGGGCGGCGCTGCTGCCGGGAGACGCTGGGCCATGGGGGGGGCGCCGCCCAGGGGAGGGCCAATGCGTTGTTCAGTGACGGCCGGTGCTGCCGGCGGTGGTGCGCCGCCAAAGGGATCATCCAGCGACACCGCAGGCATCAGCGGCACGCTGTGGTGCCGCGAACGGGTCAGCACCTCTTCGACCCCTCCAGACTCGACGTCGTAGGACTGGAGGGGGGCGTCGAGCTGCAGGTCGTTGACCCCTGGTGCCTGTCCTTCCTCCATCGGCGGGAAGCCGAGGTTGGTGCGCATCTGCACCGCATCGGGCTGACCCGGCTGGAGCAGTAGCACCTCGTCGAGCATCTCCAGCGCCGGCTCGACCTGGCCGCCGCCCGCTAGCTCTTGGGCCAGGATGAGCTTCTCGGTGATGCAGCCGAGCTGATCGCCTGCCTCGAGCAGGAGATCGCTGAGCTTCTGGCGCAGCAGCGGCGTCGCGCCCAGGTTGCGCAGCCCGTCCCGCAGCAGCTCGATGGCATGATCCAGCTGGCCGGCGATCCGCTGTCGCTCCGACTCGCTGAGTAGCCGGCGCACGGCGCTCGTCTCGGTGCCGTCACCACCCTCGAACAACTCCGGCTCGGCGTACTGGGGGCTGATGGCTTGGATGTCTGCGTCGTCGAGCTCGAAGACCTCGTCGATCGACTCGAGGGGCTCGTCGAGGCCGACGTCCTGTTCCGAGAGGACCTCCACCTCGACATCGCCATCGTCGGCTTCCTGGGCCACCCGCCAGCTCTGCAGCTGGCGTACGATGGTGTCTTCCGGGGCCCGCTCGAGCAGGGTGTCCAAGAGGCCGCCCAAGGCTTCCCGGTCATTCTCCTTGGCAATTCGTGCCGACTCTTTGAGCACCTCCACCGCCTTCTTCGGCTGGTTGATGGCGTCGAAGGCGGCGGCCAGGGCGGCCAAGGTGTCCAGGTCCTTCGGGTTGGCCTTGAAGGCGATTTGCAGCTTGCTGAGCGCTGCCATCCCGTCGTTGGGCCCGTTCCGCTCCAGGTACAGCTTGCCGGTGAGGCGGGCGTACTCGGCGTCTGGGCGGAACTCCAGCAGCCGCTCGAGCACTTTGAGCGCGTCATCCTGCCGGCCCAGCCGAAGCATGATCCGAGCGGCCTCTCCGAACCGGTCGATCGCCTTGTCGATCTCGCCGAGCCGGCCCCGTGAGTCGGCTACCCGAAGGTGGGCGATGGGGTTCTGGGGGTCGAGCTCGACGACCTTCTTGAAGATGTCGAGCGCATCGCGCTCCCGTCCCTCTTGTCGCAGGCGGGAGGCGACCTCGTCGTAGGCCGCCAGCGCGTCGCTCGTCAGTCCC
Source organism: Myxococcales bacterium (assembly GCA_030590865.1). Taxonomy (GTDB): domain Bacteria; phylum Myxococcota_A; class Polyangia; order Polyangiales; family Polyangiaceae; genus JAPYTK01. The sequence continues at coordinate 2,555 of JAUVCD010000331.1, forward strand.
AGTTGGGTATAGATTTCGGCCAGTCGCGGGACGATGTGGCCGTAGCGCCCCTCGAGATGTTGGGCGTGTCGCCGGATGATGCCGCGGATCTGCTTGTAGACCGCGATGGCTTTGACCGAGAAGCCTTCGCGATAATAGTACTCGCCGACTTGCTCGTAGGTCTTGATGGCCGCTTCGTGTTGGTCCTGCTTGAGGTGCAGGTCACCGATCTTCAGCAGCGTGCGGACATCGCCCGGGTCGTCCGCGACCAGTTTGCGGTACTCTGCGATCGCTTTGTCGAAGCGTTTCTTGTCGACCAGCTTCTGAGCTGTCTGAAGAGTCTTGTCGCGATCGACGGCCACGTACGAATTACTATCCTTGGAGTCCTATCGGCGTAGCCCCCCCACTGGACCGCCGGAACAACCGTGGCCCACGTGCAACGCCCGGAAGCGTCGGGGAATCTCCTCGCACCAAGTACACTACTATCGGGATTCCTAGTCGCCAACAAGCGGCACGGCGCCCCGTGGTGGTGGAAATTCTTCCAGGGCTGTTGCCGCGGGCAGGGGCAAAGGTAGGCGTTAAACCTACCTTTGCTGCCAACTTGGGTGTGGCCCGCATATGATTTTGTAGCATGTCACAGGGGGTGGCGACGGCATCTCGCCAGGAAGTGCCACCCCAACACTTTCAGCTAACTTTTCTCTACTGTTGATCAGACCAATGATCAAAAAGACCCTGGGTGCGCCATCAGCCGGGCGTGTAGACTGCGCATCATGAGTCTCGAGCCCCGGCCCTTTCTCGCTCCTTTTGCGCCTGGCGGTGTCGCTGGGATCGATGAGCCCACCTGCCGGCGCCTCCTGGCGATATGCCTCTCTCAAGGTGGTGATTACGCGGATTTGTTCTTCGAATACCGCCGCAACGGCGGGTTCAGCTTCGACGAAGGAATCCTGAAGGCAGCCTCGCGGGGCGTATCCATGGGGCTCGGCGTTCGGGTTCAGCGGGGCGACGCGACGGGCTTCGCCTTCGTCCAGGATCTGGTGTGGGAGTCGATGAAGCGAGCCGCAGAAACGGCAGCGCGGATCGCAACGGCCGGCGGTAGTGCGGTGCCCGTCGAGCTCGTCTCTCAGGCTCTGCCTCACCGTTACGACTTGACCGAGACCTCTCTGGACCGCCCCTCGGCTGACAAGCGCGATCTACTCCAACGGGCCAGCGCGGCAGCCCAGGCTCATGACCCACTGATCGTCAGGGCCGAAGTGGGCTTCAGCGAGAGTATCCGTGAGGTTCTCATCGCCACCAGCGACGGCAAGCTGTGCTTTGACGTCCAACCGATGATTCGATTTGCCGTGCGCGCTGTGGCCGAGCGAGACGGGGCCCGGCAGGATGGATCGAGCGGTGGCGGCGGACGGATGAGCCTGGGCTATTTCGACGACCACTCCCCCGAGTGGCACGGAGAGCGAGCGGCGCAGCGCGCGATCGTGATGCTCGACGCCAAGGAGGCACCGGCGGGCCAAATGCCGGTGGTGCTCGCACCGGGCGACAGCGGGATTCTGCTTCACGAGGCCGTGGGCCATGGCCTGGAGGCCGACTTCAATCGCAAGGGCACCAGCCGCTATGCCGGGCAGATAGGCGAAACGGTGGCGAGCTCCTTGTGCACCGTGGTGGACGACGCGACCTTGGTCCAAGGACGGGGCAGCATCAATGTCGACGACGAAGGTAATGAGCCTGGCAAGAGCGTGCTCATCGACAAGGGCGTGCTCGTTGGCTACCTGCACGACCGGCTCAGCGCGCGGCATTTTAAGATGGAATCCACCGGCAATGGGCGGCGGGAGAGCTACGCCTGGACGGCTCATCCCAGGATGACGAACACCATCTTGTTGGCCGGCGACAGTGACCCTGACGAGATAGTGGCATCTGTTTCACGGGGCATCTACGCCAAACGTTTTGGTGGTGGCCAGGTCGACATTTCCAATGGCGACTTCGTTTTCTCGCTCACCGAGAGCTACCTCATCGAGGATGGGAAGCTCACCTATCCCCTCAAGCACGTGAATCTGATCGGCAGCGGCCCCGAGGTGCTGTCCAAGGTGAGCATGCTGGGTCACGACGTCGAGGTCTCTGACGGAATTTGGGCCTGCGGCAAAGCCGGACAAACCGTCCCGGTGGGGGTTGGTTGCCCCACCGTGAAAATCGATGAGATCACCGTAGGCGGGACCCAGCTCGGCTGAGGCCTGCCCAAGCAGCAGGGGGCCGTCGTTCGGCACGTTCTGCCAGCGAATGCTCGCATCGCGCGTCCAGTCGTTGGATACTTGCCCCTCCAGGCGTGGCGCTCAGCCGCGTCTGACCGATCAGGAGAGGGTAGAGTGCGATGCGGACGGCAGTAGTGGCAGGTTGGTTGGCTTTGGCTACCGGTGTGGTAGCCCCATTGGTTGGCTGCGACGGCAGTGAGTGTACGGCGGGGCGTCAGACGTCTTGCGCCTGTTCAGGGGGCCAGGTCGGCATACAGACATGCTCTCCCGATGGTACCTATGGCGCTTGTGTTTGCGACGGGGCTGGCGGCTCGACCTCGACCAGCTCGAGCGGTACCGGTGGCTCGACCTCGACCAGCTCGAGCTCCTCGTCCAGCAGTGGGCAGGGCGGGACCGGCGGCAGCCCCTGCGATCCACCACGAAAGCTGTGTGGCGGCGACTGTATTGATGTCACCAGCAGCACGGACCATTGCGGTGACTGTGAGCAACCCTGCCCGGCGACAGCGCTTTGCGAGGACAGCCTATGCTATTGCCCTGGCAACCAGTTGGAGTGCGGTGGCGTCTGTCTCGATGTGCAGAGCGACGACTCGAACTGCGGAGGTTGCGCTCATGATTGCTTGGGCGGCACCTGCACCAATGGCCTGTGCCCGAACGACACCTTGGCCGGTGGGCAGAACGACCCGCGGTCGCTGGCCGTGGATGCCAACAACGTCTATTGGACCACCGGCAACCCGAGCAACAGTGTGTACCGCGTGCCGCTCACCGGTGGGACGCCCGTCTTGGTGGTGGGTGCGCAGATCTTCCCCCGTGAGCTAGCGCTCGACAACGGTGTGCTCTACTGGTCGAACTACGGCCTGAGTCCGGCGAAGAACGGGTCGATCCAGAGCTACACGTTGCCCAACACGGGGCCTGTCGCAGTGGCAAGTGCCCTCGATTACGGGGTCTGGGGCATCGCGGTTCAAGGCGACTACGTCTACTGGGCCAACCAGAACACCAATGCCATCTATCGGGAGTCCATCTCGACGCCCAATACGCCCCAAGTGTTGACCTCCGCTCAGGGCCAACCCTGGGATGTCGCGGTAGACAGCAGCGCGGTCTATTGGACCAACTACACCAGTGGGGACATTCGCCGGATGGGTCTCGGCGGCGGGTCTCAGAACGTGCTCGCCACCGCGCAGGGCGGGCCGCTGGGCATCGCCGTGGACGCCACTCACGTCTATTGGAGCAACAACACGGCGAATCAGATCAGGCGCGTGCCCGTCGGCGGCGGCACCGCCGAGACCGTCACCAGCGCTCTGGACGACCCGAGCTTGGTGGATGACCCGTCCTATGTCGCTCTGGACAGCACCCACGTCTACTGGACCAACTACGGCAATGGCACGGTGTGCAAGGCGCCGCTCGGTGGCGGCCACGTGACCGTCTTGGCCGCTGGGCAAAACGAGCCCTACTACATCGCTGTTGACGCCACCCATGCCTACTGGACCACCCTGTCGGGCGGCACGGTACGGCGGGTGCCCAAGTAGTTCCTGGCCCTCGCTCGCTGCGCGACAGAACACAGGCGTTTCGGGGCGGAAACTAGGGCAACAGGCAGCCCGAGGTCGTCATCAGCTGCGCCAGCTTGTCGTCTCCCCCTGCCACGATGCTGAGGGCGATGTCGAGCTGGTGGTGCTCTTCAGCCGCTCTGTCGCGGGTCTTCTTCCAGCGATGGCCCAGGGCTTGGCGGGTCTTGGCGGTGCACCCCTCCCGCTTCAGGGCGCAGATCAACAGATCTTGTTCTGTCTGACGCAGCTTGATGAGCAAGCCCCGGCAGGCTCGGGCCCGCTGATCGCCGAATTTCTTGGCGAGCTCCAGCTGTGCGGCAGTGGGCCGCTTGCCAAATTTCACCTGTCTCGAGAGGTGTCCCAGCACCTGGTGGTAAGCGGCCATCGACTTGGGCAAGACGTCGGCCAGGTCGAGGAAGTGAGCCCTGGTCGCCGCTCCGAGCGACAGCTTGCCTGACAGCGCCATGTCAGCGAAGGGGCGCCGCTTGGCTCGGTGCACCATGCCCCAGCGATTGGCCACATCGCTGCGCCGAGGTGCCCCGGCCAGCTTGGCTTTGGCCAGTCGCTCGAAAGAGCGCACCAAGGCGGCGTCCTTCTTCGTCACCACTTGTTGGGCGTCGTAGCTGCGGGCAATGACGCCAGCATGGGTGTCGAACAGAGCCACGAGCTTCGCCACCCCGTCGGCTTTCGGCACTGTGGACAGCGCGTCGAGGGCCCCGCGCAGCGACGGCAGCGCGCGGTCATCCTCGTGCATGCGCTCGTCCACTACGAACAGCCAGGGATAGAGCTGAGTGACCGGCAGCGGGGTCGGCAGTGGGATACTGCCCAACTGCAGCTGCTGGCCCTTGTCTGGAGTGCTCACCATGCGGATGACGTCGACCGTTCCACCCTGGCAGGTGGCGCGGGCCTCCAGATAGGCCTTTGGCTCCAGCGGTCGCTGGCCGCAGACGCCCAGGATGACGCCCTTGCCATCAGCCAGCGTGAGGGGAAATTGGCCCGCGTAGATCAGCTTGCTCTGGGCGGGCAGGGTGACCCCTTCATCCAGCCGGCCAGCGCCATAAGCGATGAGTAGCTGGTCGATGCCAGTGGCGAGCCCGGGCGGCATGCCGCCGTACTCGCAACGCTTGCGGTAGACCTCGACGCTCGACCAGGCCTCCTGACACGCCGGCGCTGCCGCGCAGCTCGCCGCCTGGTGCAGCTTGTCGCGCAAGGTGGCACAGCTGCTCGCGTCCAGCGGTGAGCCTTCGCCGTCGCCGGGACTGGCAAATGCCCGCTGCACCAGGGCCAGGGCCAGCGGGCCAGCTTCGGTCTCACCACAGCGAGTCGCCCAATCCTGAACGCTCACCGGACAGGCGCCGCTCTTGCAGACGTCGCCGAAGAGCTGCTCGAGCTCGGCGCCGCAGTCGCTGCGAGGTTGGCTGAGCTCAGAACGCAGCTTGGTCTGCAGCTCGGTGACCCGGGCCACTGAGTCTGGCGCGATCGTGTCGCACTTGGTGAGCCATTGAGAGGCCAGCTCGGCCCCGAAGCGGCAGATGGTCCCCTGGCAGTGCGACTCACTCTCCAGGGACACCAGAGCCTGCTCACATTGTGCGTTCTGCCCGCCACTGGCCGCGGCGGTGACATGAGGCCAGAGCGCTTCGCGCCAGTCGTCGATGGCCTGAGCGTTGGAGCCTGTCTTGCCCTTCTTCGCCACTGGGCCACAGGCCAAGGCTGCGGCCGCGACCAGCAGGCTGGAGAGCAACTTGGAGAGCTTCACGACGTGATAATAGCCAACGGCTCGCCGAAGGAAACCCGACTGTGGTCGCTTGGGCCACCTCCACCCTCGGATTGACGGCGCGTCGCGCTTGGGGGTGACTGCTGTCTGGCGGGTCGAGGAGTCAGGCGAGCCCCTCCTCAGCCCGCCACCCGGGAGATGGAGCATCCAAAGTGTCCGAGCTGCGACAAGATCTAGCGACCGGTGACTGGGTCATCATTGCCCCGGAGCGACTGAAGGGAAAATCCCTCCAGAGCAAGACGAACCCACCGATGACCGATCGCCCGGCGTTCGAGCCGAGCTGCCCGTTCTGCCCAGCAAACGAGGAGCGATTTCCCCACGTCGAGGTCGATTGCATCGCCCATCCCGACGCCGAGGCCGGCAGCCGCTGGCTGGTTTGGGGCATCGAGAACAAGTACAAGATCTTCAAGCACCACGACTCGGGTCCCGAGGGATTGGCAGCCTTCGAGCGGGACGGGCCCTACGCGCGAGTCATCGGTCAGGGCGCGCACGAGTTGGTCATCGAGAGTCCACTGCACAACCGTACCTTCGCGACCATGTCACCTGGCGAGGTCGAGGCAGTGGTCGCGATGTATCTTCGGCGGTTTCGCGCGCTCAAGCAGATCCCCGGCAGTCTGCTCACCATCATGTTCAAGAATCACGGACTCCGGTCCGGTGCCTCTCAGCCTCACAGTCACAGTCAGATCCTGAGCTGTCGGGTGGTCCCCAATCATCTGCGTTACATGCTCGAAGAGGGGACGCGCTACTTCGACACGAACGGTGTTTGCGTCTTCTGCCGGATGATCGAATTCGAGCTGAGTGACGGATCTCGGGTGGTCTATCAGAACGAGCGTTTCGTGGCCTATGCGCCCTTCGCCCAACCGACGCCCTACGAAGTGCACATCTTCCCCAAGGTTCACGACTCACTCTTCGAGGACATGAGCGACGAGGAGGCGGCCGACTTTGCTGACTGTCTGCGGGCCACGATGAAGAAGCTCTACGTGGCCCTCTCGAATCCTGACTTCAACCTCATCCTGCGCAACCCGCCTCACCACCTGGCGAGGGTGCCTTTCTATCACTGGCACCTGCGGGTCGTGCCCCACCTTTGCGGCGCCGGTGGTTTCGAACGAGGCTCGCGCATGACGGTCAACCTGGTGGTGCCCGAGGATACGGCGCGGGAGTTGCGAGAGGCAACCGCCGACTGAGCCTCGCCCTCGCCCCCGCGCGCGCCCCCGAGCCCGGTCTCTTGATCGAGGTCGGGCTCGGAAGCGTCAGGGAAGCGGGGGCGTGCGGCGTGTCGTGCGCGTGGCGGAAGGGGGCTCGCGGTACTCGTCAAGATAGTTGTCGCACTTCCAGGGTGAGAAGGGGATGCGGGGTTAGGCCGCCGAGGCGGCTGCTCTGGGACGTGTCTCGACGAGTCGGTCGGGGTTGAGCATGACGACCTCGGGGCGCTTGCAGGTGCGCGCGTTGGCCGTCCGGTGCTCTCGACTCTCGGTTCTCGACCTCGACCTCGAAGCTCGGGGCTCGACTCTCGGTTCTCGACCTCGACTCTCGGTGCTCGCTTCTCGGCCTCGGGTCTCGCTTCTCGTTTCTCTCGAATCTCGGGATAGCCCGGCTCGTGCTCGATGGAGGCCTGATCAACAATGTCAAACCGTCCCCTAGCTCGCGACCGTCGTTGTCCGAATGTGCCTGACGACATACAGACGGCCCTGTGTCACGCACCGATCCACTATGGAAACAGGGCTTCTTGGCAGTCTCCAGCTGCAGCTAGGCGCACATAGGGCTGTGGTTCAGGACACAGAAACAGTCTATCCTCAAACGTAGGATGAGCCTTGTTGGGCAAACAAAACCGACTTGGGGAATGATGACACGATGTCGGACGTGGGGGGTCTTGGTCCCCTGCCTCCTCGCTTTCGTCTCATGCGAGTCTTTTCTCATAGGTAACATAGGTGGCAACGGTTCGGACCTCGACGCCGGCACCTCCCCTCCCACCGATGGCTCCGCGCACAATCCAGATGCGGGACCGACGCCGCCCCC
>JAUVCD010001045.1 GCA_030590865.1 Myxococcales bacterium
GAACATCTTTTCACCCAAAAAACTCATTGCGTTAGCCTATGATTCGGGAGGAGTTACCACTTCAACTGTCACTGTTCCCCTGGTGGCTGCACTCGGATTAGGGTTATCCAGCGCAGTACCGGGCAGAAACCCAGCCATAGACGGATTCGGGCTCATCGCCTTTGCCAGTTTGTTCCCCATCATAAGTGTCTTGGGATACGCCCAGCTGGCTCAATGGATCGGGCGACGGCGAATCAAAAAGGGGCGACGGGCGCCACCGGGTGGCGCGAGCGATCCCGTGGCGGCCGCGAATCAGCTAGAGGGGAAGGGATAACATGGCAAAGAAGTGCATCATTGCAATGGTGAAGCCGAACCTGACTGATCAGGTCATCAAGTCGGCCAAGAAGGCTGGCGCTACCGGGGCGACGATCATAGCGGCCTCTGGGACGGGCGCTGGCGAGGCAAAGAGCTTCTTCGGACTCAGCCTGGACATACGCACCGAAGTAGTCCTTTTCCTGGTGAGCGAGGCAATGGTCGAACCGATTCTCTCGGCTATCAAAGAGGCTGGGCGATTCAGTGAACCTGGCACGGGTATTGCGCTGGTACTGCCCGTTGAGCAGACCGCCGGTATGGAGAGCCAAATGTCGAAGAACCGGGGGTAATGAAGAGAGGCCCTTGGAACGACGCTAGGACGTCGACCTAGGACGGATCGAGGCTGAGCCCACCGTGTTGGGAAGACGAAGGGTCAACAGGGCCAGGGCCGCGACCGCCCCCAGCACACCCACGCCAGCGAAGGCGCCGCGCATCCCGAGGCTGTCGGCGGCGGGCCCAAAGACCGTCGCCGCCAGGAGCATGCCGACGGTGAAGGACCAATTGTCGAGAGCAACCGCCCGAGCTCGGTCTGCCGGCTCGGCTTGGTCGACGACGAAGGCCATCAAGGCCGGGTAGCTGAAGCCGCTGCCGGCGCCATAAAGCGCTCCGACGAGCACCAGGTGCCAACCGGTGCGGACGAAACAGAGCGCCGCGATGGCCAACGCGGATAGCACCAGCGACGGCACGATGACGAGCCGGCGATCGTAGCGGTCCGCCCACTTGCCCCCAACGAGGCGCACGAGCAAGGACCCGACGGTATAGGCCCCGAAGAAGGGCGCCACCGGACCGAGGGCCTCCCGTTGCGTGAAGGCCGACAGGAACGAATAGATGGTGCCGAACCCCAGCGAACCGCTCAGCAGGGCTAGCAGCCCGACCGCCACCGCCGGCTTGCGCAGCAGTGTCAGCAGCGGCGTGGGCACCGCTCGCTCCGGTCGCCGCTGGGGTAGCCATAGGCTCGTCAGCGCGGCAGCGAGACAGGCCCCGGCTGCAACCCAATAGACGTGGCCGAAGGAGCCGACTCGGAGCAGTTGCTCGGCTCCCAAAGGCGCCACGGCCTGGGTGATGAGCACACCGGCGCCCCACAGCGAGAGCCCCTGGGCTCGCTGGTTATCGGGCACTACAGTGACCACCAGCGTACCGGCGCTGACAAAGAAGGCTGCGAACCCCAATCCCTGGACCGCCCGGACCAGGTAGATGAGCCAGCTAATCTCCTCGATCTGCGCCAGGGCAGCGCAGCCGAGCGCCATCAGGAGCGCGCCACCGACCATGAACCGCCGCGGGCTCACTCGGTGAAGGAGCATCCCGACCAGGGGCATGACGACCGCCGTGGTGACCTGAATGGCGCCCATGACCCAGCCGATCACCGAGTCCGATGCCCCTAGCTCCCACAGCTGGCGCGGCATGAGCACGAAGGCGCTCATCGCCAGAAAGAACAGAAAGGTCGCCCCCAGAGTGAGCAGAAAGCTGCGTTCGGTCAAAGGCGCCGTCCTCGGCCGCTGTCCTAGCATGAACGGTCGCCCAACAGGGGCTGGTTGACAACGCTACGGCCGTGCGGTCAGCTGGGACGATGGGTCGCTCGGGGCTGATTGCGATGGTGGGGCTCGTCGCCCTGGGCGTCAGCTGTCAGCTGATGAGCGGGTTGGCCGATCTGGGGCTGGGCGATCATTCATTTTCAGATCCATGTCGCCTTCCATCTCACCGATGAAATCAGTCATGGAATCACCAAAAGAATTCCATGGACCACCACCCCAGCGGCTACCATCGTTGCTCCAGGGAGCACTCCAGCT
>JAUVCD010000962.1 GCA_030590865.1 Myxococcales bacterium
CTCGTCGAGGGCGTCGGCGATGGCCTCGGCCATCTCACCTGCGCTGCCGAAACGGCGGCTTGGGTGGCGGGCCAGGGCTCTCATCACCAGGCCATTGACCGTCCGGGGGATGGCCCGGTTGGGCGCCCGTTCTCGAACCGACTCGGGGCTGCCCTTGAGCTTGGCGTCCAGAATCTGCACAGCGCTATCGGCGACGAAGGGCATCCGGCCGGTGAGCATCTCGTAGAGCACGCAGCCAAGGGCATAGAGATCGGCCCGGTGGTCGACTCGCCGACCTGCCACTTGTTCGGGCGCCATGTACTCAGGGGTGCCGAACAAGGTCATGGCACCTACTTGCGAGCGACCCGCCTCGCGAGCCTCCCGCGCCGGCGACTTTCCCAGCTCGTCAGCACTCTTGGCCAGGCTGAAATCGATGAGCTTCACAGTGCCCTGCTCAGTCAGAAACAGGTTCTCTGGCTTGATGTCCCGGTGGACCAGGTCGCGGGAATGGGCCACGTGCAACGCCAGACAGGCTTGTCGAATGATCCGCAGCGCCCGCTTCCAGCCAAGCACTTCCTCTTGGTCCAGCGCTGCTCGCAACGTTTGGCCCTCGAGCAAGTCCATCACGCAGAACAGGCGACCGTCGTCGGCCTGACCGAAGTCGTGCACTCGCACCAGACCCGGGTGGTGGAGCCGGGACAGCGAGCGGGCTTCGCGGCGGAAGCGGACCGCGAAGTCGCGGGAGTGGGTGTGCTCGGCATCGAGCAGCTTCACGGCCACTCGGCGACCGAGGTCAACGTGTTCGGCCTCGTGCACGACACTGGACGAGCCTCGTCCCAGCTCATGGCGCAATCGGTACCGGGTGCCAGGCAACAGATCGCGGTCCCGCTCATCGACCTCGGGCTCCGCCTCGGCCGGTGGCTGCCAAACCGCTGGCGCCTTGCTGCGGGCTGCGAGCACCAGCCGTTGGAAATCGCGGCGGGCGCGTCCTGGTTGGGCCGGATAGAGGCTGTACATCAGCTGGGCGACCCGGGCCCTCACGCCACGCTCACCGTTGGGCAGCGACGGTGCGTCTTTGAGCAATGCGGCCAAGGCTGCGGTGGCCTGGCGCGCATCAGCGTAGCGATCGTCCCGATCCTGCGCGGTCATCTTCCCGATGACTGCATCGAGCTCGGAGGGGGCGCCCACCAAAGCCGCAATAGGCGGTAGAGCCAACTCGCCAGCAGCCACCGCGGCGGTGTGGTCTTGGGCGTCACCCTGCAAGAAGCGCCGGTTCGCGCAGAGCTCCCAGAGCATGACACCGGCCGCATACATATCCACCCGGTGGTCGCCCGAGTCGCCATTCGCCACTTCAGGGGCCACGTAGCCAGGCTTGGCGAAGACCACCCCAGCCACGGTGTGACAGCGGCGATTCTGCCCCCGGGCGGTACCGAAATCGATGATCTTCAGCTCGCCGCTGTAGCCAATCATCACGTTGTGGGGCGAGAGATCGCGGTGCACGATGCACAGGGGCTTGCCGGTGGCGTCACAGCGCTCGTGAACGTGGCCCAGGGCCTCGGTCGTCAAGGCACCGACGGCCACGGCCTCCTCCCAGCGTAGCCGCAAGCCGACCTCGGCGGTCCGTCGTCGGACGTTGCCGAGACTGCGACCTTCGACGTATTCCATCACCACGTATGGGTCGCCCGTTGGCTCGTGGGTCGCAGCCTCGATGATCTGTGCCACCCCTGAGTGGTGCAGCTGAGCCTGGACTCGCGCCTCATCGAGGAACCGTGCGAGGAAATTTGGGTCTTTGGCGTAGTCGCGGCGGATGACCTTGATCACCACCGGGCGCTCGGCCCCCTCGACGCCGGTGGTCGAGCCCAAGAACACCTGGCCCATGCCACCGCGGGCAATGAGCCGAAGCATGAGAAAACGTCCGAACTGACGTGGGAGACCCTCACGAGCGAAGCAATCGTCCTCGACATCGTCATGGGTGGACTGCCCGCCGGTCGCCTCGGGATCTAGGGGAGGAGCCATCCCACACAAGGTGCCAATGTAGGTGCGGGTGGGCCAAGTTCCCACGCCATTGGCCTCTCAACCCTGCCGACGCGGCAGCGACGTCCACCGGTCGTCGCCTCCGCTCCGACCCCTCAGCGCTGAAACTTGGCGATCAAGCGTTCGAAAACACGTTGTGAATTCGCCAACATACTCAGATCGACATACTCGTCGACCTGGTGGGACATGGCCTGGGGCCCTGGGCCGAAATGGACGCAGGGCACGCCCAGACGAAAGTGGACCTCACCAGCTTCCGAGGTCCCGTCCAGCCGGGCGAAGACCACCTCGAGACCAACCTCCCGTACCGCCTCGCTCAAGGGCTCCAGCAGCTCAGGGTCGACGTCCAGAGGCTTCATGTCGATGTTGACCTGGTGGCTCACGGTCAGCCCACAGCCTTCGATCAAGGCTGTAGCCCGCCTGACGATGTGGCCCACGCCCTCGCGGTGCAGGGTGCTTGCTGGACGAACGTCAATCACCGCACGGGCCTGATCGGGCACCACGTTGATGGCGTCCAGCCGTCCGGACTGGAAGAAGCCGATGTTGAAGTCGGTCCCCGGATTGTCGCTCTGCAGCTCTCCCTTGAGCGCGGCGGTACGGGAGGTTGGTCTCGAGGTGGTCTTTGCCCAGCTGGACGGGACCTCGGAAGCTGGTGAGGTCCACTTTCGTCTGGGCGTGCCCTGCGTCCATTTCGGCCCAGGGCCCCAGGCCATGT
>JAUVCD010000630.1 GCA_030590865.1 Myxococcales bacterium
GAGCCCCCACCCTTGACCGGCAGCTCGAGCTCCACTTTCCCCTTCTCCGTGAGCACGTGCTTGGCCTGCCGCGCTGCATCGAGCGCGATCCGAACCACTTCGCGCCCCCCGACCGTGGTGGTGTCCGCCCCGCTAGCTTGCATTGCTTCGAGCAGCACTTCGGCCACCGCCCGATCCATGTCATCGCCCCCCAGCGCACTGTCCCCGCCGGTCGACTTGACCTGGAACACTCCGTTGTCGAGCAGCAAAATGGTGATGTCGAAGGTCCCGCCCCCGAGATCGTAGACGGCGAACAAGCCGTTCTGTTTGCTCTCCAGCCCGTAGGCCAGTGCTGCCGCAGTGGGCTCGTTCAAGAGCCGTAGCACCTCGAGCCCCGCGAGCTTGCCGGCATCTGTGGTGGCTTGCCGCGGCGCATCATCGAAGTAGGCCGGCACGGTGATCACCGCCCCGCCCACGCTGCGCAGCTCGTCTTCGGCCCGTTGCTTGAGGGCCTCGAGGATCTCAGACGAAACTTCGACCGGCGTAACGACCTGGTCCTGCACAGCAAACCTAACGGTACGTGCCTCATCGTCGCTCTTGGGCGTAACGAACACGTGGGTGCCCAGCCGCTCGGTCTCGGCGTCGTGGGCGCCGCGGCCGACGAAGCGCTTCACGCTCACGATGGTGTTGCTCGGCTCGGAGGCGGCCATTCGCAAGGCTTCGCTCCCGACGATCACCTGTCCGCTCCGGTCGTAGTAGACCGCCGAGGGCATCAGGGCCTGCATGTCGCAGTCCAAGATGGCGACCGGGCCGTCGTCGCGCATGCGGGCCACTAGCGAGTTGGTGGTGCCCAAATCGATGCCGATGGGACGGGGGGCGGCAATGGGGTCGAAGATCTCTAGGAACGACATGGTGGGTCCCGCTCGCAGGTCAGCTCAGCAGCTGGTCCTCGATGGCGTCGAGCTGCTCGAAGAAGCGGTGGAGGTAGCGCAGCTCGCCGAGCAGCGGCAGCAAGGCGGTGAGCTTGTCGTGGTCAGCGCCCGCCTCGGAAAACCCGGTGGTCAATCGCTGCAACGCGCTTCGCTCGTGGGACTGCATCCGATCGCGCAGTGCGCCGAGCTGGTCCAGATCCTTCTGCTGCCGCGCCTCGGCCAGCTCCTCATGCACGTCCATCATCTCCATCAACAGCGCCGGCGGGGCCTGGGGCTCGGCCGTCTCCCCTACCTTCACGCCCTGCATGGTCAGCAGGCTCTCGGCCCGCTTGACCGGATCACGCAGCGCCCGCCAGGCGGTGTTGACGGCGATGGCTTGGTCCAGAGCCATCCGTCGTTCGGTGGCTGGCTTGCCCGTGTAGCGGTCGGGATGGAGGGTGCCCGAGAGGGTGCGGTGACGCTCTTCGAGGGCCTTGATGTCGAGGTCGAAGCGGGGCTCCACCCCGAGGGTCTCGAATGGATTGGCGGACATGATGATCCGCGGCAGCGGCCGGTGTGAGAGGACGGTCAGACAGTGAAGGACGAGGCGCAGCCGCAGCTGCTCTTTTCCTTCGGGTTGACGAACTTGAAGCCCCGATAGAGCAGGGTCTTCTGCCAGTCGAGGGTCGCGCCGCTCAGGTAGATGATGCTCTTCTTGTCGCACACCACCTCGACCTCGCCCGGGTCTTCCTCGTCTCCTGGGAGGCGCTCCACCGGGTAGCTGAACAACAGGTCGCGAGCGCGCACGGGCTTGTCCGAATACTCGAGCACGTAGGAGAAACCGGAGCAGCCGCCGCCGCGCACGCCTACTCGCAGTCGGGCGCCGGGGCTGTCGCGCTTCTTCAGCGACTCGTAGAGCTTGCGCGCCGCGGTGGGCGACAGGTTGAACGAGTATTGGGTGCTCGCGTTAGGTTCGACGGGATGCTCGAGGCCGAGGTTGCTGGGCGGTGCTTGTTCGACCGGCGGGGTGGTGAATTGCAGGGTCATGGTTGCCTCTCGAAGCTCACTTGCTCGCAGTGCTGGTCGCTGGGGTTCCATGGGCCGGGGTCGGTCGGGCGGCCGCCCCTTGGACTGGCGTTCCGTGGGCGGGAGTGCTGTGCGTTGGCGTCCCGTGGGCCGGGTTTCCCTTGGCGAGCTCCAGCTTGGCGGCTTGCTTGGCGCGAAAATCGGTGACGGCGCTCTTGATGGCGTCTTCGGCCAAGACCGAGCAGTGGATTTTGACCGGCGGCAGGTTCAGCTCCTGGACGATCTCGGTGTTCTTGATCTGCTGGGCGTCCTCGACTGTCTTGCCTTTCATCCACTCGGTGGCGAGGGACGAGGAGGCGATGGCCGAGCCGCAGCCGAAGGTCTTGAACTTGGCGTCCTCGATGATCCCCTCGTCGCTGACTTTGATCTGCAGGCGCATCACGTCGCCGCAAGCCGGGGCGCCGACTAGGCCGGTGCCGACGCTGGGATCGTTCTTGTCCAGGGTGCCCACGTTGCGTGGGTTCTCGTAGTGATCGATGACTTTTTCGCTGTAGGCCATCTGTTGGTTCTCCCTTGGATCCCCCCGCTCAAGTCCTCTGCAAGTCAGTGCGGTGCCCACTGCACGGTGCTCAGATCGATGCCCTCTTTGTGCATCTCCCAGAGCGGTGAAAGGTCGCGCAGCTTGTTGACCTTCTCGATCACCAGCTTGGCGACGTAGTCGACCTCTTCCTCGGTGGTGAAGCGGCCGACGCTGAAACGAATGGATGAATGGGCGCCCTCGTCGGTGACGCCCATGGCGTGCAGGACGTAGGAGGGCTCGAGGCTGGCGCTGGTGCAGGCCGAGCCGCTCGAGACGGCTACATCGGTGATGGCCATCATCATCGATTCACCTTCGACGAAGCTGAAGGAGATGTTGAGGCTGTTGGGCAAGCGCTGCTCGAGCGAGCCGTTGACGGTGATCGCTTCGAGCCCGGCGGTGAGCTGGTCGAGCAGTCGGTCCCGGAGCTTGCGTTGCTGCTCGGCTTCTTGGTGCCACTCGGCGGTCAAGATCTCGCAGGCTTTGCCGAAGCCGACGATCGCCGGCACGTTGAGGGTGCCTGAGCGCATCCCGAGCTCGTGGCCGCCGCCATCGATCTCGGCGGTGATGCGGACCCGGGGGCGCGAGCGACGTACGTAGAGGGCGCCGATCCCTTTGGGCCCGTAGATCTTGTGGGCGCTGAGCGAGGCCAGATCGACGTTCATCTCCTGCACGTCAAACGGCGTCTTGCCGACCCCTTGCACCGCATCGACGTGGAAGAGCACGCCCTTTTCGCGGGTGAGGGCGCCGATCTCTTTGATGGGCTGGATGGTGCCGATCTCGTTGTTGGCCAGCATCACCGACACCAGGATGGTCTCGTCGCGAATCGCCGCAGCGACGTCTGCAACCCGCACGATGCCGTCGGTGCCCACCGGCAGGTAGGTGACCTCGTAGCCGTCTTTTTCGAGCCGCTTGCAGGTGTCGAGCACCGCCTTGTGCTCGATCTGCGAGGTGATGATGTGGTGGCCCTTCTTCCGGTAGAAGTGGGCCACGCCTTTGATCGCCAGGTTGTCGCTCTCGGTGGCGCCTGAGGTGATGACGATCTCTTTCGGCTTGGCGGCGCCGATCAGCTTGGCGATCTGCGCTCGCCCCTGGGTCACGGCTTTGTCAGCGGCCCAGCCGAACGAGTGGCTGCGGCTCGCCGCGTTGCCATAGGCCTCGCTGAAGTAGGGCAACATGGCCTCCAGCACCCGCGGATCGACCGGCGTGGTGGCGTGGTAGTCCATGTAGATGGGGAGCTTGGGTGCCATGGTGGGTTCTGTGGGTGCTCGGCTCGCGGTGCCCCCGACTGGTCTAGCTGAGCTCCTCCGTCGGGTTGCTGGATTGGCCGGCAAACAGGCCCGCCACGAGATCCGGCTCGGGCTGGCCACAGTCGCGGGTTCGGCAGGCGCTACAGGTGGCGACTAGCTCGCCGGGATCGCAGGTTTCGCAGGTGTCGAGATAGCGCATGCTCGCCACCAGCTCGCGCTCCAGCGCGGTCAGCTGGGCGATCTGCTTCTGCACCTCTTCGAGCTTCTCGTAGTAGACGCCCCGGATCTTCGCCATCGCCTCAGGCGCCGAAGGAGACTGCTCCCAGAGCTCGAGGATCTGCTGGATGTCCGACAGCGTCATGCCCGAGTTGTGCAGCTTGTTGATCCACCGCACCCGCGACACCGCGTTGGCAGCGTAGAGCCGGTAGCGCCCCTTCGAACGGGTGTGAGGCGTCAGCAGCCCCACGCTCTCGTAGTGGTGGATGGCCCGGACCGTCTTGCCGCAGGCCTTCGCCAGGTCGCCGACTCGCAGCAGCTTGTCTTCATTCTCCGCTTTTCCACCAAGCGATGTCCCGCCCTGCCGGCTGGGTGACAGGTCGCCGCCTGCCTTGGTGGCGTCGGACATTGGGAGGTGGCGGGGCTTGGTCATGAGCGAAGTCAAACCCTTACGTGGGGGTGAGGGTTCTAGTGGGTGGCATTAGGTGTGTCAACGCGAATATTACCCTTACGTGCGCGTTAGGGTTTTCTCCTGGAATTATGTGGCCGGGTGGGGGGATGTCAATGGTAGGTGCGGGTGGTGTGTTGTAGGCTGGATGGGTGTTCAGTGGGGGGCGTCTTGGGGCTGCGCCTGCAGCCGATGCTGTTCGAAAGCGCCTCCGCGGCGGGGCCGCTCTTGGCTCTTAGTTGACTTAGCTAAGTACTAGGACTAAGGTTCAAGTATGGCGATCGTCAATGTCCACGAGGCCAAGACGAACCTCTCGAAGCTGCTCGAACGGGTTCGTGCTGGGGAGGAGATTGTGATCGCCAAGGCGGGCAAGCCGTGTGCGCGCCTGTGTCCGCTCGAACCCCTCGCCCCTCGGGTGGCTGGCATTCTGCGAGGAACGGTCGACGACAGCTTCTTCGATCCTCTCCCTGAAGACGAGCTCGCCGCGTGGGAGAAGTGAAGTACCTGCTCGACACCCACGCCGCGCTCTGGTGGCTGTTCGACGACCCGAGGCTACCGGCCAGGGCGCGAGCCCTGATCACCGAGCGGCGCAACGAGATGCTGATCTCGGCGGCGAGCGCATGGGAGATTGCTACCAAGCACCGGCTCGGCAAGCTCGAGTGCGCGGGCGAGCTGGTCAAGGACATGCCAGGCTGGTTCCGGCAAGCGCGGTTCACAGAGTTGCCGGTGACGGTTGCCCATGCTGTGCAGGCAGGTTCCTGGACGCAACCGCACCGCGATCCGTTCGACCGGATGCTCGCTGCGCAGAGCATGCTGGAAGCCGTGCCCCTCATTAGCCGCGACAAGGCTCTTGCGGCGTTTGGTGTGGCGCTCGTGTGGGACTGACACGGGCTTGGAACGGTCGCAGGCGCGTCCTACGGGCTTTGCGCGGGGCGCTGCAGGTCAGGAGCCCCGCACCCTGTCTTCGAGCGTCAGACGCAGCCTGAGGGCCTTGATGGTGGTGGCAGGCACCGGTGGCTGCTTCAGGCGGCGGGTCGCGCGCGGGGTGGCGCCGAGGGCCCACGCCACTTCGGTTGTCGGGATCTGGGCGGCGGCTGCGAGCTGAGCGGCGGCTCGTCGGGCCTGCACGACGGCGGACTTGTTGCCCTCGAGGGTTGGGCCGACGGCCAGGGAGGCTCCGGCGGCGGCGACTAGCCTGGCT
>JAUVCD010001001.1 GCA_030590865.1 Myxococcales bacterium
CGGGCTTCGTAGCCGTGGTGATCGGCGCCGAGCACCACGATCAGTCGCTCGTAGCCTCGGTCGAACTTGTCGGCGTGATAGGCAATGTCGCTGGCGAAGTAGGTGAATAGGCCATCGCTCTTGCGGACGACCCGGTCCTTGTCGTCTCCCTCGGCCTCGCTCTTGAAGAACAATGCCCCGTCCCGCTCGACCAAGGCCCCGCGCTGCTCTAGGCGGGAGAGGCTCGCCGCCACTCGTCCCCAGCGATGCAGGCTCTCCTCGCTGACCCAGTTGTCGAAGTGGATGCCCAGATGGCTAAGGGTGTTGCGGATACCCACCAGCTCGCGCGAGCCAGGCACGCCTTCGAGCATGCGAGCCACGCACAGTCGCTGGAGCCCACCATCGTCATCTGCCGCCAGTGCCTCGGCAGCGTTGGCGGTCACCCAGTCGGCCAGCTCGGTCACGTAGCCACCACCATAGCCACCTTCCGGGGCTGGTTGGCCAGCGGCTGCGGCCCGCACAGAGGCGCCGAACAGGCGCACCTGGTTGCCGAAATCGTTGATGTAGTACTCGCGACTGACCTGGTGCCCGACCGCCTCGAGCAGTCGCGCCACGCCATCACCGTAGATGGCGCCGCGGCCATGGGAGATCAGCAGGGGACCTGTCGGATTGGCGCTGACGAATTCGATCATCAGGCGCGGCTTGGTCGCCGAAGGGGCCCGTCCGTAGCCGACACCCGCGGTCATCACCTGCTGGAACACCTGCACGAAGGCTGCCTGGGTCAACCGCAGATTGATGAATCCAGGGCCAGCGATCTCGACACCCTCGACGATGGACGCTGCCTCGAGCTTGGCGGCCAGCAGGGCTGCGATCTCCCGGGGAGGTCGCTTGGCTATCTTCTGCACTGCGAGGGCAACGTTGGTCGCCACATCGCCATGCTCAGCCCGTTTGGGGCGCTCGACCTTGAATGGGGCTGTCGCGACCGCCTGCGGCAGCGTTCCCTCGGCCGCCAAAGCGTCCAATGAAGCGCTGATTTCGTACTGGATTTGTTCCTCGATGCCCATCTGCCGATGGGTCTCGCATACCAACTGGCCCACACCGAGGCCAAAAACTGCGTACATTATCCCACATGTCGGAGAACGTACGTTCAGTTCCTACAAAAAACGGCCTGTGCCCACGTTGAAGGCACTCATCTACCTGCGGATGCTTGACAGACAGCAGCCTGGGGCCCTACCCATACGCCCCCGTGACCAAGTCCATCGTGATCGTCGAGTCCCCGGCTAAGGCCCGCACCATCGCAGCGTTCCTCGGCGATGACTTCGTGGTCGAGTCGTCAATCGGCCACATCCGCGACCTGCCGCGCCGGGCCAGCGACGTTCCAGCGAACCTGAAGAAGACCTCCTGGGCTCGGCTCGGAGTCGACGTCGACAATGATTTCCGACCTCTCTACGTGATCGATCCGGAGAAGAAATCCCAGATCGCCAAGCTCAAGAAGCTGATCAAGGAGTCTGACCAAGTCCTGCTCGCAACGGATGAAGATCGCGAGGGAGAGTCGATTGCATGGCACCTGATCGAGGTGCTCAAGCCCACGGTGCCGATCAAGCGGATGGTGTTCCACGAGATCACCCCCAAAGCCATCGAGCAAGCCATCGCCGCGCCGCGGGACATCGACCGCCGGCTAGTGGATGCCCAGGAGGCCCGCCGAATCCTCGACCGACTCTACGGCTATGAGGTCTCACCGGTGCTGTGGAAGAAGGTCATGCCGCGACTGTCGGCCGGTCGCGTACAGAGCGTGGCCACCCGCATGATCGTGCGGCGGGAACGCAAGCGGATGGCCTTCGTGCCAGCCAGCTACTGGTCCATCGAAGCGCAGTTCGAGGCCCCGCGGGGCTCGTTCAAGGCGAACCTGACGACCATTGACGATGTGCGCCTCGCGGCGGGCAAGGACTTCGGCCCAGACGGCAAGGTCAAGCCCAATGGTGTCGTCGTGCTCGACGAAGCCCGCGCCACAGCGCTGATTGCTGACATCGAAACCGCGAGCTTTGCCGTCAAGTCGCTCGTCGAAAAGCCCTACCACCGCTCGCCCTACGCGCCCTTCATGACCTCGACGCTGCAGCAGGAGGCGGGCCGCAAGCTCCGATTCGGCGCCTCGCGGACCATGCGCGCCGCTCAGCGACTCTACGAGAACGGTTTCATCACCTACATGCGTACCGACAGCACCACCTTGGCCGAATCGGCGGTGGCGGCGGCGCGACGGCAAATCGCCGAGATGTACGGCGCCGACTACGTGCCCGCGAAGCCTCGCACTTACGCCAAAAAGGTGAAGAACGCTCAAGAGGCTCACGAAGCCATCCGCCCCACCGGCGACCGGTTCCGAACGCCTGACGAGATCGCCGGGGGCGTCGGACCGGACGAAGCGAAGATCTACGAGCTCATCTGGAAGCGGACGCTAGCCTCCC
>JAUVCD010000508.1 GCA_030590865.1 Myxococcales bacterium
ACTTAAAGCAAGAAATCAGGCTCGGGGTCGCGCTAGGACCCGTGCCCGCGACGGAATCGAAAGCGACAACCCGAGCGCTTCCCTCACGCTGCCAGCCTGCCCCTGAGGTCGGACCAACAACTTCGCGCAACGCGAAGTCCCATCATCGACGTCCGGCAGGTCGGACCAACAAGTTCGCGTTTCGCGAAGTTCCGCCTACGACCTAGCGGAGCACTGGGGTCCGCAACCCGCTGCCGGGTGGGGCGGCCTGCAGCTCAGCAGGGATTCTCCGGCCGCTTCCCCTTGAGCTTCCGTGTGTGGGTCGGGCAGATGTCCTTGATCGTCTTCACCCGTTCGCGGTAGCGCTTCTTGAGCGACTCGTAGAGATCCTTCTTGCGTCGCCGCAAATCGTTGAGCTCGCCGGGGTCGCTCACCACGTCGAAGACCTTGAAGCGAAAGTCGTCGCCGAAGGCCAGGATCTTGTGGCGGCCCCAGATCAGGGCTCGGCGGCGGAAGTTGTCGCTGGTGCGCGGGAGATCGACGATCACGTCCCGCTGCTCCGGCTGCTCGTCACCTTTCATCTCGGCCACCAAGCTCTTGCCCTGAAAGCCCGGGTGGGCCGGAGCGCCCAGCAATTCGAGGATCGTGGGGGCCAGATCGATGTGACTTCGTGGTGTGTCGATGCGGTGAGGCGCCACGCCTGGGATTTTGAGGAACATGGGTACCCGCACCAATGGCTCCCATAGCTCGAAGCCGTGGCGGGTGCGCTGGTGCTCGCCGAAGGCCTCACCGTGGTCACCGGTGACCACGATGGCGGTGTGCTTGCCCCAAGGTTGGGCGTCGATGAACGCCAGCAGCTTGCCGACGTGATGATCCGTGAAGGCGATCTCGCCGTCGTAGCGGTCCCGCTGGCCGGTGCCCCAGCGGGTGAAACCTTCGTGGGTCATGTAGCGGTCGTGGGGATCGAGAAAATGGAACCAGGCGAAGAACTGTCCCCCCGTATTCGCCTCGTCTGACAGCATCGTCTTGGCTAGCGCCACGTGCCGCGGGCTGGTGATGTTCTTGTCGGTGGTGTTGTCCGCGTCGAGATTCGCCACCACGCGGTAGTCGTCAAAGCCTTGGTGGAAGCCTGCCTTCTTCTCGAAGTAGAAATGGGCATGAGCGGCGAGGGTTCGGACCCCTGCGGGTTGCAGCAGCTCGGGGAAGAACAGCTCGTCCTCTGGGTAGGCACTGAAGAAGTAGCCGCTCCGCTTCAGCTCCCCTGGGTAGCGTCCCGCTAGGAATCCGGCATCGCTCATCGCCGTGTAAGACGACAGCGCGTAGGCACGGGTGTAGCTGATCGACCGTTTCTCCAGGGCGGTGAGATTCGGGGCGATGTCTCGCGGGTAGCCCGCCCAGGGCATGTCGGCGCGCATCGCGTCGATGAAGATCACCACCACGTTCAGCTTGGGTGGGGGCTTGGGCTCCGCGGTGGTGCCCGAGCCGGACAGCCGGGCGCTGCCTACCGGTCCGTCCGTGGCTGCGGAGGTCGTCGCCAGTCCGGCGTCTAGCGGTCTCGGTAATGCGCGCGGTGGCGCGATCGGTGGCGGCTGCGAAGGGGTACAGCTCGGCAGGCTGAAGCACAGTGCGAGGGTCGCCCACAACAGCGCCCCGTGGGGCGTCAAACGATAGCGTCGAGGCATCGGCCTGGACCGGTCAGGTCGCTTTGGACGCGCGGCCCGCTTGCGTCCACTTCTGCTCTCGGTCGATAGCGAGCCACCGGAGCTGAACCTTGGCCTTGCCGGCCGAGACGGCGGTGCGAGCACCCCAGGCTGTGCTCTTGGGCAAGCTCAGCTTCTTCTGCTTACCCAAAGCCGTCACCGCCGTTGGCGACGCTTGAAAGCTTGCGATCCCCTCGCTGGCTAGGGCCGAGACGACCTGGCTTGGGATGTAGGACGCGATGATGGCGCGCACTGCCGCACCGGTCGTGATGGCCTCGGACACCGAGCGAACGTCGTCGAGCGCCTCGAGCACCAGGGCCAAACCGGTGGCCTTTTTTCCTTCCGCCGGGTCTTGGAACAACATCTCGCCGTTAGGTATGCCGCGGACAAGCTGGAGGGTCGTAGTGCCCGTCCAAGGCGTGATGGGGCGCGGGGCGGTTGGCTTGAACGGTATCGGCTGGGGCCCCTTCTTCTGAGCCTTCTTCCGAACCACCAGCACATCCTCGGTGGGCAGCACGCGGGGCACCGTAACCCGAGCCGGGCGCTTGAATGCCCGGGGGTCACCGACCACACCGTGAGCCACTGCGTAGGAGAGGGCCTCGGCCGAGCCGACCAGGAATGAGCGCCGCGTGTCGCTTTGGGGCTCAGGATCGGCGTTGCGTAAGGATGCAGAATCACTGGGCGGCGGGTAGAGCTCGCTGGTCATCAGACGCCGGTCTGGCTCGATGATCCGTGCGCCGGTGGCCACCAAGTCCACCAGGGCGCCCGATTGGCCGAGCACCTCGAGCACCTGGCGCGACGGCGGTGCCAGAAGCAGATCGAGGCGGGGAGGAATTCGCTTACTTTTCAGTAGGCTGGCCGATGCGAGCATGTCTCGCAGGGTGATGCCCGAGTCGCCTCCCAAGACGACTTGGCCTACTGGCTTTCCGCTCAGCTCGCGGGCCGTCCGCACCTTTCCCTTCTCGTCCATGATGAGCGGGTCGACTGCTCCCAGATCAATGGTCAGCACCTCTTCACAAGGAGCACCAGGATCGGGAACGAGTGCGCGGTGCGCTTTGCTGCGGCGCTGGTCCCGCAGAAAGACCTCGGATTTGTCGTCACTGATGAACAGGGCGGCGGCGGCACCCACTTGGTGGGCAATGCCGCACAGTACGGCCCGGTTGCCCACTGACATCAGTCGGGCACTCTGGCCGGCGAATTCGAGCACCACGGGCGCCTGGAACTCAGCTTCGATGCGCCGGACCACCTCGGAAATGTCACGCCGAAGCAGCTCCAAGGCCGCGTCGCGGGCGCAGACGAAGGGGCGGGTGCGCCCGGACAGGTGGATCTGAATCGACCGGGGCGGCCGCAGCCAGACCTGTCCCGTGGCCATCGCCTCACCCAGCTGGGAAGGCGACACGACCAGGCACAGCATGCCCACACCGCCGACCGGTGCTAACCGGGGGTCGTCGGTCAAGGCGAGCCGTGCCGGTGCAGCAAAACGCTCGATGTGAACCGGCGCGGGGAAGCCGATGCCTGGACGGGCGACCAGCACGCCGTGCTCTGGGAACCCCGAGGTGACGGAGTCTGGCGCTTGGTTGGCCTTTGCTGCCTCTGTTTGGCTGTCGGTGACCGCCGTGCCGTCATAGGCGATGGTCACCTCCGGGACGGCTTTCTTCATGCCCATCGCCAGCGCTTCGGAAAGCGCGCGGGCGGGGGCTCGGGACAAGATCACTTGATCGACCTTCACCCGAACGAGATCGCCTTTCAGCTGGGGGTCGCTTGCCCGACCTGCAAGGACCTTCTGAGGCATGGTGCGGGGAGGGTCCCCGGCTCGCGCTCGCATTGTGGTCTATTCGTCCTTTGCTAGCTTCGAAGATTCGAGCCAGGCGATGCCCGCCCGAAGTATCCCGGCCCCGTCACACGCCACTGGCAGCGGGGCTCAAAGCGCTTGGTACGAAGTCTAGACGCCCACGCGATCAAGCGCTCATGGCCGAAACTTAGTCGGTCGCCACAAGCACGGTCAAGCGGTCTCGGGCACAGCGGACCCCTAGGTGCGGAATCGCCCAGCTGCGCCCAGGATGCAAGCGCTACCCAAAAAAATGCAACGGCGATACGCCATTTCACCAAGTTGGCTGTCTAGCGCGCCGCGCAGGGCACTTCTGGGCCGCTCCTAATTAGCCTATTTCGGCCCCGGAAGAGGGGATGGATTGAGACATTCTGGCCCTGCGGATTGGCGCTAGCATGGCACAGCAGGGCGTCTGGCGCCTGGATTGGCGGTACAGAACAGTCGCCACCTGGGCGACTAGACGATTTGTTCGGCAGAGCGGACGAACCGGGCTAGTCTGGGGCCATGTTTCAGGAGCTGCTCAAGGATGTGGTCGAATCGGCCGATGGTGGTGTCGCTTCGCTCGTCATGGATCTGGATGGCATCACGCTGGACAGCTACACAAAACCTGATGCGGCCTTTGATATCATGACCGTTGGCATCGAGCTGAGCGTGGTCATCAAGGCTGCGAAACAGGCCGCGACCATGCTCGAGACCGGTGAGACGAGCGAGGTGGCGATTTTGGCCGACAAGCTCGTCACGCTGGTGCGGATCATCACTGAAGACTACTTCGTTGCCCTGTCTCTCGAGCCGGGCGGTAACGTCGGCAAAGCGCGCTACGTGCTGCGGACTCGGGTGCCCCAGATGGCCGCAGAGCTGTCCTAGCGGGCTGCCCCTGACGACCAGGGCCTCGGGCTGCCCCTGGGTTGCTGGGGGCGGAGGCCTCAGTGGGCCGGCACCGAGGTAAGCTCCCATTCCGGACAGTGACAACAAAGGTCGCATCGACTAGGATTCCCGCCTTCCAGCCGGGGGTGCAGAGCCCTTGAATTTCTTGGTGGGTGACAGGCGTTTGCGCCCGCCGAGCGCTTTCCCTGCCTCCCCCACAGAGAGCCCATGAAGCCTGATTCGAAGACGTTGTGTTCGCCCCTTCCGACCGGCCCTGTGCCCCGCGCTCAGGAGGGGTCATGAACATCGAGCTCAAGAAGCTCCGGGCTCTGCTGCGGACGCTCGCCGACGGCGAGGTCACCGAGTTCGAGTTCGAGGACGAAAAGACCCGTCTGAAGCTGAGACGGGGCGCTGTGGAGGTCACGGCGGCGGTGCCGATGGTCCCGCCGCCAATCGCCGCGCCGCAGCCCTGTCCCGACCCCGCGGCCCCTGGCGGCGGAGAGGTGCCCAGTGCGGTGCACGACGCCAACATGGTCGTCGTGACCTCACCTTTCGTGGGGACCTTCTACCAATCGCCATCCCCAGACGCCCCTTCCTTCGTGGAGGTGGGTAGCGTCGTACGTGAGGGGCAGACTTTGTGCATCATCGAGGCGATGAAGCTGATGAACGAGATCGAAGCTGACTGTGCGGGCAAAGTCATCGAGATCCTGGTCGAGAACGGCAAGCCGGCCGAGTTCGAGCAGCCGCTGTTCCTCATCGCCAAGAGCTGATGTTCAAGAAGGTCCTTATCGCCAATCGCGGCGAGATCGCGATGCGGGTCATCCGCACCTGCCGGGCGTTGGACATTCGCACGGTGGCGGTCCACTCGACGGTTGATGAGGCTGCCCTCCATGTCCGCTTCGCCGACGAAGCGGTCTGTATCGGCCCGGCTGACGTGGGTAAGAGCTATCTCAACGCCCCTGCCATCATTGCGGCCGCCGAGGTCACCGGCGCCGATGCCGTTCATCCTGGCTACGGCTTCATGGCCGAGGACGCTTCCTTCGCCGAGCTGTGTGGCAAGTGTCGGCTGGGGTTCATCGGTCCCACCCCTCAGGCGATGCGTGCCTGGGGCAACAAGGTGTCAGCCCGCCAGCTCGCCGTCGATCATGGTTTGCCCTTGCTGCCAGGCACTGGAGTGCTGGAGAGCCCCGAGCACGCTGCGGCTGAGGCCAAGCGGGTCGGCTTTCCAGTGATTGTCAAAGCGGTTAGCGGTGGTGGTGGCCGGGGCATGCGCATCGTTCGTGAAGGCGACGACATCCACCACGCTTTCCATACCGCCACCACCGAGGCCGCCAAGGCGTTCGGCGACCCGACGGTCTATTTGGAGCGCTACATCGAGCGACCGCGGCACATCGAGTTTCAGATTCTGGCAGACGACCATGGTGGCGTGTGGTCCCTCGGGGAGCGCGAGTGCTCGCTGCAGCGGCGTCACCAGAAGGTTATCGAAGAGGCTCCGAGCCCGGCGATCAGCGAGGAAAAGCGCCTCCAGTTGCGCGATCGGATCGTCTCGGTGCTGAAGGCCACGGGCTACACGACGGTGGGGACTCTCGAATTTCTGATGGATGACCGCGGCGATCTCTATTTCATGGAGATGAACACCCGCATTCAGGTTGAGCATCCGGTGACCGAGATGGTCACAGGCATCGATCTGGTCGAGCAGCAGATGATTGCTGCGGCCGGCGAGCGGGTTGAATTGCCAGATACCCGACCGTGGCGGTTTCGCGGTCACGCCATCGAGTGTCGGATCAACGCCGAAGATCCGCGCACCTTTGCACCCTGGCCTGGGTTGATCACCGAATACCACCCCCCAGGTGGTCGCGGGGTGCGGGTGGACTCGGGGGTCTATGGCGGTTGGCGCGTGCCCAGCTGCTACGATTCGCTGATCGCCAAGGTGATCAGCTTCGGCTCGACCCGTGCCGAGGCGATGGCCCGTATGCGGGTGGCGCTGCATGAGTTCATCATCGGCGGGATCCGCACCAACATCCCGTTGCACCAGGCGCTCCTGAACGACCCACGGGTCGTGGCCGGCGACCTGTCGACCTCCACCATCGAGGAAGTGGTCAGCCGAGGCCTGTAGCGGGCCAGGAGGAGCTTTGGCAGCTGTTCCGGCACCCAAACACCCGCTTGCGGCCCGCGTCGTCAGCGGCGACGTGCGGGCCATGGCCCGGGTGTGTCGCCTGGTGGACGACGGCGTTGGCGACTACCAAACGGTGCTCAAGCAGCTCTTTCCCCACACCGGTCACGGATGGACCATCGGCGTCACGGGCATGCCCGGGTCAGGTAAGAGCACGCTCACTGACAAGTTGATCGCCAACTTCCGTGGGAAGGGTTGGCGGGTTGCGGTGCTCGCCATCGATCCCACGAGCCCTTTTACCGGCGGAGCCATCCTCGGGGACCGCATCCGCATGCAACGCCATTATGCCGATCCCGAGGTGTTCATCCGCTCGGTGGCGACCCGGGGGGCCTTGGGCGGCCTGTCCCGCTCGGCCGCCGACATCATCCGAGTGTTGGACGCCTGGCGGGCTGACGTGATTGTCGTCGAGACCGTCGGTGTCGGACAGGACGAGTTGGAGGTGACCCAGACCGTCGACACCACGCTGGTGGTGATGGCTCCTGGGATGGGCGATGAGGTGCAGGCCCTCAAGGCCGGGATTCTCGAATGTGCCGATGTGTTTGCGGTCAACAAGGCGGATCGTGAAGGTGCTGACGCCACCCACCG
>JAUVCD010000077.1 GCA_030590865.1 Myxococcales bacterium
CAGTCTCAGCGGGCTTGGCCACGTAGGTTCTGCGGTGAACGTTCATCGAAACATGCTCTCGGGCAAGCCGCGGGAAGAAGGGCCGCCTGTCTTACTGAGCCGAGCCGCAACTGTCAACGGATTCGGGGGTTTCTGCGACACACAACGCCCGGGACAGGCCGTTCGGAGCCGCCGTTGAGCAGCAGCATAGCCTGACCACCGGGTCTCAGCCAGAGGCAGCGCCGGGCGGCGGGTAGCCAAAAAGCCGCTCGTCCAGGCACGTCCATCACGTCAACCTCCCTTGTTTTTCCAATACTTACACAGGTTTTCCAAGAACCAAGAGCCTTGGCCTCGGACAAGACCCTTGGAGTCAGTGAGAGGTCCGGTATCGTCTCTGACCTAGCGCTTCGAGGCCCCGCGCCTGCACATCGCGCCCCAAAGGCAACCAAGCGTCATTCCAGGTCACCACGTTGGAGGAGAGAGTCGGATCTGAGCTCTCCCCCGAGTCACCATGCACACGCCCCTCCTCCTCGGCATCTTCGTCGTCAGCACGGTGGCCTCGCTGGGCATGGCGCTATTCTTTGTTCGAGCGTGGAGCCAGCACCGTGACGATCGCGAGTACCTGTACTTCGGGGTCAGCACGTTGGCGCTGTCTTGGCTGCCTGGAATCGAGGTGCTGATCTACTGGCGGGCGCTGGATCCAACAGCGCCGCTTGCGATTGATAGGTTGCTCAACGGGCTGACGGTAGCGGCCGCCATCGCCATTCCTTCGCTGCTCCATTTCGCCCTTCGCTACACCCGCGCCACGGGTCAGCGACAAATCATGGCGCCTGTTTACGGGTTCTATGGGCTCTCCATCGTCCTCGGGGCTACCGGCCACTTCTGGGCCCATTTCCCCTATTCCTACGTGGTGACGTCGGTTTGGGGGCTTCAGCACCATGGCCTCGTGGCGCCGGTGCTGACCCCTTTGGGCAAGATCTTCTATGGCACGCTGCCGATCGCCCTCGCAGCGGTCGCCACCCTCCTCGGGCGTGCCTACGTCGCTGGGCGCCGCGAGGGGTTGGCGGCTTTCGGCGGGTCCATCGTTTTGATGGTGAGCATGCTTCACGACGTGGCCATCCTCGTGGGTCTGATCGAGGGCATTCCCTTGCTGGCCGCTGGCATCTTCGTGATGGCCTACGGAGTCAGTCTCACCTTGGTGGCCCGGCACGGCACTTTGTCCGCAGCGCTAGAGCGGCGCACCGCACAATTGAACCGCCGCTCGGAAGAGCTGAAACGATCCTACCAAGAGCTCGAGCGCACCCAGCACCGGCTGGTCGAGAGCGAGCAGCTCGCGATGGTGGGCGAGCTAGCCGCGGTGGTCGCCCACGAAGTGCGCAACCCGTCAGCCATCATGAGAAACGTGCTGGCGACGCTCCGAAAGGATCACACCGAAGGACCTGAGCGCGAGATGCTGCTCGAGATCCTGGACGAAGAAACGGGCCGGCTAGCGGATCTAGCAGACCGGCTGCGCGACTATTCGCGCCCCTTGGTGCTGCAAGCGAGCACCGTGAATCTACGAGAGTTGTTGGATCGAAGCCTCGCGCTGGTGGGTGACCGGCCGGGAGTGGAGCTGGCCGTCCAAATACCCGCCGATCTTCGCGCTCTACCAGGCGACCAAGGTCTGTTACGCCAAGCCTTCGACAACGTGGTCACCAACGCGGTGCAGGCCATCGGCGAGCGAGGAAAGCTCGTTGTGGCGGTGGAGCTTCGGGAGGTGGACGGGGTCGAGACCGTAGCCGTCGCGTTTCGCGACGACGGCGAGGGCATGAGCAAGCCTGCCCGCGACCAGGCGCTCTCACCCTTCTACACCACCCGACCCACCGGGACGGGACTGGGACTGCCCATCGTCAGCCGCATCGTGGAAGCCCATGGCGGCAGGGTGGGCATCGACAGCACGCCTGGCGACGGCACCACCGTCAGTTTGTACCTCCCCACAAAAACGGGTGTGCAGATGCCCGTCCACCCCCACCGCCACCGGCGGATCTCGCTGCTACCTTGAGGAGCTCCGACCCAGCCCATGCACGCCTTGCTGTTCGCCGGTCTGCTCTACTCGCTAGCAGTCGTCCTGGTGCTCTCGGCAGGGTTCTTCATCCATGCGTGGAGCTACCGCCGCCACGAGACAGAGTCGCTGCTCTTCGGTCTCGCTACGCTCTTTTTCGCCAGCTACGCCGGCGCAGCGGGCAAAGTCTACGCAAGCCTGACCGAAGGCGTGCCGACCACGCTGGGCACAGACGTCGACATTAGCGTGGGCAGCACCATCGTAGCCGTGGCGCTGCTGATTCACTTCGGCCTCAGGTATGCCAACTCACGACACGAGCGAGCCACCATGGCGGTGGTCTACGGTCTCATGATCGCTTTTCTGGGGTTGCTGGTGTCTGGCCACTGGTGGACCCGCGCCACAGTCGGACGTGCCGAGCTCGACTTGCTGGGCCTGCGTGTCCCGCTGTTAGAACTGGCCGTTGCGCCACTGGCCCTCGCCTATCACCTGTTGGCACCCCTGGGGATTGGCCTGGTGAGCTTCTTGCTCGGCCGAGACTATGCCCGCGGGCGCCGCGAGAGTCGCCCAGCGTTCCTCGGCAGTTTGGTGATGACGGCCACAGCCATCAACGATGCCTTGGCCCTGGGAGCAGGCTGGATGGACACCGTCCCGCTCCTGCCCCTTGGCTGCATCGCCCAGGTCTATGGGGCCACCCACAGTGTATTGAGCCACTACGGGCGACTCTCCAGTGAGCTCCAACAACACACCGCAACGCTCCACCGACGGTCAGAGCAGCTGGCCGAATCGATGCAAGAGCGGGAGCGCACCCAGGAAGAGCTGGTGCGCAGCGAGCAACTCGCCATGATTGGTGAGCTCACCGCCGTAATCGCAGAGCAAGTTCGCGCTCCCCTGAGGACGGTGAAACAGGCGAGTCGAAAGCTCCACGAACCCTCCACCGATTCCAACGCCCCGCTTGCGCTGATCGAAACGATCGAGGTGCAACTGGCCGGCTTGGACGAGCTGGTGGCGAGCCTGCTCGACTTCGCCCGACCGGTCCTGCTTCAGTCTGCGGTCGTCGATCTGAAGCAGCTCTTTGAGCGCTCCTTGGCGGCCGTCGAAGGGGGTGAAAACGTGGAGTGCCGCATCGATTGTGAGCTGCCGTGGCCAGCCCTGACCGGCGACCCAGACTTGCTGGGACAGGCCCTCTCCAACCTCATCAGCAACGGCATGCAGGCCATGGATAGGGACGGTGAGCTCACCATCCGGGTCATGACCCGCCAGCGGCATGGCGTCGCATGCGCCACCATCGAGATCACCGATACCGGCGAAGGCATGAGCGCGGAGCAATGCGAGCAGGCCATGACACCGTTCTTCACCACCCGAGCTGGATTGTCTGGCCTGGGCCTACCCATCGCGGCTCGGGTCATCGAGGCCCATGGCGGCGTGCTGCGCATGGGGAGCTCACGCGGCACCGGCACGACGGCAACCGTCTTACTGCCCCTCAAGACGGAGGACGAGCTACCGCTTGGAGCCGGGCGACGGTGGAGCTCGCGGCCGCCCTAGGCAAGCCATGGTGCGCCACCACTGTGGCTCACGTCATGTCGAGAGCACTCGCGTGACCCGCTCGACGGCCCAGTCGAGCTCCTCTTTGGTGATGACAAGAGGCGGCGCGAGGCGAATCACCGACTCATGGGTCTCCTTGCAGAGCAGGCCGTCTTTCATGAGCGCCTCACAGAACCGTCGCGCCCCACCTGCCTCGGGCTTCAGCTCGATCCCGACGAAGAGCCCGCGACCACGAATCTCCTTCACGTGAGGCGACTCGAGCACCGGGTGGAGCTTCTCCATCAAGTAGCTGCCAAGCCGCTGCGAGCGGTCCGCCAGCTGCTCGTCGACCATGACATCCAGGGCCGCTACGGCGACCGCAGCAGACAGCGGGTTGCCGCCGAAGGTGGAGCCATGCTGGCCCGGCTCGAAGACGTTCATCACCTCTTCGGTAGCCACCATTGCCGAGACGGGCAGCACGCCACCGCCGAGGGCCTTGCCGAGGATCAGCACATCGGGCTTCACTCCGTCGTGCTGGAAGCAGAACATCTTCCCCGTCCGGGCGAAGCCGGTCTGGATCTCGTCCAGGGCAAGCAACACGCGGTTGTCACGACACAGCTTGGCCACCTCTTCGAGATAGCCGACCGGCGGGATGTTGATGCCCGCCTCACCTTGAATAGGCTCGACCAGCAGGGCCACCGTGTTGGGCGTGATGGCCGCCTCGACTGCCTCGACACTGCCGTAGTCGACCAGCTTGAAGCCTGGGGTGAAGGGACCGAAGCCGGTGCGGTAATCCTCTTCACTGGAGAAGGAGATCACCGTGGTCGTTCGTCCGTGGAAGTTGTCTTTGCAGACGATAATCTCAGCCTGGTTTTCCGGAACGCCCTTGACGGTGTAGCCCCATTTGCGCACCGCCTTGACGGCCGTCTCGACGGCCTCAGCGCCGGTATTCATCGGCAGCACCCGGGGCAGGCCAGACAGCTCGACCAGGCGCTCGTACATCTCGGCGAGGTGGTCACAGAAGAACGCCCGAGACACCAGCGTGAGCTTGTCGGCCTGGGCCTTCAGGGCCTCGATGACCTTGGGGTGACAATGGCCGAGGCTCATGGCCGAATATGCGCTGAGCATATCCATGAACTTGCGGCCCTCGACGTCCCACACCCAGACGCCCTCGCTCCGTTCGAGCACCACCGGCAGCGGCTTGTAGTTGTGGGCCCCGTACTGGTCGTTCTTGTCGACGATCGCGTTGGTTTTGCTCATGACCACCTCACTGCTGTCCCGCCGCCTGCGCGTCCTGGTGTCGAGCCTCGACCTCGTCGTAGTAGTCGATGATCCGGCGGACATACTGGCGCTTGCCCTGATAGCTCCCTGGGAAGAAGGACCGCTTGAAGCCATAGATGATGGCGTCCTTGAGCAGCTTGCTATCCCCTTCCAGCAACTCGGCCGCCAGGCTCAGCTCTTTGGTGACCGTGGTGTCCGAGATCAGTCGGTTGTCGGTGCAAAAGGTGACCGAGAGCCGGTGGTCACGCATCTTGAGGAAGGCATGGTTCTTCAGCTCGCCGATGGCTGGGTTGGTCTGTAGGTTGCTCGTCAGGCACACCTCGACGGTGATCCGCCGGTCGGCGATGTACTGGACCAAGGCCTCGACGTAACGCTCCCGGTCCTTGATGGTCGGATCGGCGATCATCGTGGTGTCGAGCAGAAAGAACCCATGGCCGATGCGATCGGCGTGCAAATCGGTGATGGCCTGGAAGATGCTCTCCGGCCCATAAGCCTCGCCGGCGTGGACCGTCTTCATCATGAAGTTCTTGTGGGCGAACTGGTAGGCTTCTCGGTGGTCTTGCGCTGGATAGCCCAGCTCCTGGCCCGCTAGATCGAAGCCGACGATGGGGATGTCGTGCTCGTCGCGAATGCGGACGGCAGACTGGGCCAGCTCCATCGACGCCTGCGCGAAGACGCGTCGCTCAGGCGAGTAGCGGTGAACCCGCAGCAGGTCGCGGTAGTACTCGCTGGCGAGCTCACTGAACATGCGCAGCGCACAGACGACGATGCCGTATGCGAAAGGTGGCTCAGCCCCCGAGGTAACCTCGGGACGGCTGTTGAACTGGTCTCGCGCCCGGGCGAGCCCACGGTTGACGCTGCGCAACACCGTGGCGGCATCCATGTGAGAGTGCATGTGCAGCTGAGGGGCGAAGCGAACCTCGATGTAGCGTACCCCTTCGGCCTGGTTGTCCTCGGCAAGCTCGAAGGCGACCCTCTCCAGGGCGCTCTCGCTCTGCAACACGGCGGTGGTGTACTTGAAGCCGGCCAGGTACTCGCCCAGATTGGCGTAGTCGTCCTTGAACACCAACTCGCGCAACCCCTCTTCGGTGTAGGAGGGCAGCTCGACGTCGTAGCTCTTGGCCAGAGCGATGAGTGTCGTGGGTCGAAGGGAGCCGTCCAGGTGCAAATGGAGGTCGGTCTTGGGCAGCTCTTCGAGGAGCTTGGTGGTGATCGTGAGCGGCTTTTCCATGGTCTCTGTGTGACGTAGCGCCGAACGACCCGGGCGCGCAACTGTAGCGACCAGTGTCGGGCCCCTCAGCGGATCGGATCAGCGCACCGATCTCGGTGGCTGCGGCCCGGTCCAGGACTGACCAGCCACCCCAGCAGCGCTGTCTTCATGGGCCACAAATTGAGAATTACTGCGGGATTGGGCCGCTTTTGGGCGCTTCGGCGTGCCTCCCACCTGGGAGCGCAGCCACGCCTGGCAGGTTGCAGCAGCACTGAAACCATGGCGCTATATGCGCCATGGTTCGCTCAGCTCTCGCACTGTTCACGGTGACTGCAATCGGCTGCACACCGGCCACGACCGCCCCTGCCGAGGGGCCGCCAGAGCCGACGGCGCTTGCACCGATCGAGACGGCCGAACCTGCAGAGACGGCAGCACCCACCGCGGCTCCGCCCGAGGCAGCCCTAGGCACGCGATACCGAGTGGGCGACTACGTGATCTACGAGTTCAGCGGCTCGGCGCTGAAAGCGCCGGTTACGATCACCGAGGACATCATTGGGCAGGCTGGCCTGCGCCTGGAAATCCAGGTCACGGCTGAGCGCGGCGCCGAAGAGCGAACCTGGGTGCAGGTGGTGACCGACACGCGGGAGAACCGCAAGAACGAGAAGTTCGACGCGCTCTATCTCGTCAAAGACGGGAAGCGCGAGAAGCTGGCCAACGCAGACAACGTGGATGCCTACAGGCTCTACGAGTGGATCATTCCTCCCATGGAGGGCCCGATCAAAGACAAGCAGCAGGCCCCCTGCAACGTCGAGATCGCCGGCAAGAGCTACGAGCTGACCTGCACCACCGGCAAGGCGACCGTCGGTGGCAAGGAAGCTGACATCGAGATGCGGGACGGCGAGGCCTTCCTGTGGACCCAAGCCTCATCGACCATGCGCGCCATCGACGGTGGCGAGCTGCTCTATCAGAAGCGCGTCAAAGAGGCGGGACGACGCTGAAGAGCGGTACTCGTCAAGATAGTGGTCGCATTTTCAGAGTGAGAGGCGGAGGCAGAGAGTGGGATTGACTGCGGCGCTGCGCGCCTCCGTCGTCGTCCCTGTACTCCGTCCAGCACGGCTGGACTCCGTACAGCTCCGGTCGAACCCATGTGCGCTTCGCACACCAGGCGTGGCCCACTCTGACCGCCAGCGAAAAACGCGCCGAGGCGGCGCGTTTTTCGTTGGCGGAGAGAGTGGGATTCGAACCCACGGTAGGTTGCCCTACACACGATTTCCAGTCGTGCACCTTCGGCCTCTCGGTCACCTCTCCTCCGAGCCTGTGGCTCGATTCACCGTTCCATAGGCGATGCTGCGCGCCTCTTCAACCCGACGCCCCGGGGAGCTGTTACTTTCTGAT
The DNA here is from genome assembly GCA_030590865.1 of Myxococcales bacterium. Taxonomy (GTDB): domain Bacteria; phylum Myxococcota_A; class Polyangia; order Polyangiales; family Polyangiaceae; genus JAPYTK01. Next base: position 7,428 of record JAUVCD010000077.1, read on the forward strand.
CAGCAAGCGACCGGGCCGTCGCTTGGTGAAGCGACCCTCCTCGACCACGGCCTGTCCGTTTACCAAGACCCAGCTCATGCCTTGGCTGAGGCGATTGGGCGCCTCGTAGGTGGCCCGATCGGTAACGGCAGCGGGGTCGAAGATCACCACGTCAGCCGCCCAACCAGCGCGTAGCAACCCACGCTGGTGGTCATCGAGCCCGACGATCGCCGCCGGCAGGCCAGTCATCTTGCGAACCGCCTGCTCAATGGACAGCGCCTGCCGCTTGATCACGTGTTCGGCAATGACTTTGGCGAAAGCGCCATAACCTCGTGGATGACGGCTGCTCGACCCACCATCGGTGCCGATGGCGATCTGAGGATCGATCAGCAACCTGGATTGCAGCGCATCATCCATCACGAAGTAGGCAGCGCTCACGCCGCCTGGACCGATGTCGTCGATCAGCACGTCCTCGAAGGGCTTGCCCTTTTTCTTCGCGACCTCGGCAAGCGTCTTGCCACGATAGGGAGGCGTCCCAAACAGAGTGGCCTCGGGACCGCCACGCTGAGTCACCCGTTTGCGTAGGTAGTCTGCCAGCTCGTCCCGCCGGTTGCGCTTGACCCGCTGGTAGCTGTTAGGAGGCAGCGCGAAGGCCGGGAAGACGATACTGATGCCGGTGTAGCTCGCGTTGTAGGGATAGATGTCGGCGGTGATGGGGGTGCCTTGGTCGCGGGCGGCCTGCAGCTTGGCGAGGAGCCGCTCGGCTCGAGCTGCGCCCTTGCCATAGACGACTTTGATGTGCGAGACGTGCACCCGCGCCCCGGCGCTGGACCCTTGGGCAATCAGCTCGTCGATGGCCTCGTCAATCTTGTCGTCATCTTCGCTGCGAAGGTGGCTCATCACCACCCCGTCGACGGCTGCCACCGGCTTGGCAATAGCGGTCAACTCGGCAGCAGACGCGAAGACGCCAGGACGATACTCGAGCGCTGTGGTCAGGCCCCAGGCTCCAGCCGCCAAGTCACGCTCGACGATACGAGCCATCCGAGCAAGCTGCTTGTCCGTCAGATCCGCACGCAGGCCGACCTTCGCCAGACCGCGCACCGTGCCGTGCCCGACGTAAGGCACGACGTTGAGCGCGAGCCGCTTGCGACCGATTCGCGGGATCCAATACGCCAGGCGGTCTCCTGAAGGGCTACGGCCGTCCTGACCCACACAAATGACGGTCACCCCCATCGCCAGACTGTTCCGGTTGGCGGCGACCGGATCGCCGTGAGAGTGGATGTCGATGAAGCCAGGAGCCACCACCTGTCCGGCGGCTTGAATGCGCCTGGCGACCTTCACCGCCGAATCCACTCGGCCCACGTGAACGATTTGATCACCGTCGATCAAGACGTCGGCTAAGCGCCCCGGCCCGCCACTGCCGTCAACGACCGTCCCGCCGGCGATCAGCAGGTCGAACGAATCGGTAGAGGTGAAAGGCGGCTCGGGGGGAGGGGCTGGGGCGCTGCTGGAGGCGGTGCCGTGAGGACGGGACGGACTGCCGGTGCCATGGCTTTGGGCGGCCTCGCCGAGCGACGACTTCGTGCTGCCCTGGCGCTCACCAGGCTCGAGCCCGACGCCTGGCGACGAGCTGCGCTGGCAACCCACCGAAAGTGCGGCAGCAAGCACCAGACAAGCCATGAGCGACGCAATAGACCGTGACATCAACAGCCACCACTACACCGTCGACGGTCGTCGGACCAGGGCCGCGAGCCTCGTCACAATCGTGCTTGCCACACGCCGAAGAGCCACAGCTCCTGGTACCTTCATGGTAGGTGTTTGTCGTTGTTTCAGTCCCCCGTTCCCAGGGTTCGGGCTGGACCGCACGGAGGTTGCCGATGGCACGAATCATCGCCACGCTGCTCGCCTTTTGCTGGTTGTTGTCCAGCGCCCCTGCTTGGGCGGACGCCACCACTCGTCTCGGGCTGACGCTCAAGAATACGGTGTCAGGAAAAGCCATGCCGGCTGTCGTCATCCAGCCCGGCGAGGTGGTGAAGAGCATCACCGTCTCCCTCAAGCGCAACGACGGCAAGACTCAGAAGCTGAGCGCGTTCAACGTTCAGCCGAGCACCACCAAAGAGCTGCGCATTCGGCAAGAAGCTGGACAGTTCACCTACGACAGTCATTTCACCGTCAAATGGGCTAGCGGAGAGCCCTCTGAGTTCGACATGCGCTTCACCATGACCCGGGTGAAGAGGCTGTCGCTGAAAATCGTACCGGAAGACGTCGATCTCGACGCCCGCTCGATGACCTTCACGATCAGCAACCCGGCCAAATACGCCGAGCTCAGCATCATCGGGCAGAGCGGCAAGCCGCTGAAGACGATCAAGAAGGACTACAACGCAGCCAAGAGTGGAACGCGGCTCAACCTCAAGTGGAAGGATCCGGGCGGCGACATCCTCTACATGGATCTGAAGGTCTATGACGTGGCGGGCTTCTGGAAAGGGGTGCGCCTCACGCCTTTCACCATCTCGGTCCCCCATGACGACGTCGAGTTTGGCTTCGGCAAGTGGGCCATCCGCAAGAGTGAGGAACCGAAGCTCAAAGAGACGATGAAGCACCTCCGCGAGGCGCTCGAGAAGCACGGCACTTTGCTGACCTTGAAGCTCTACGTCGCAGGCTACACCGACACGGTCGGCAGCAAGGGTGCCAACCTCCGCTTGTCGAACAACCGCGCGCGATCCATCGCCCAGTGGTTCCGCAAGAAGGGGCTCAAGATCCCGATCTATTATCAAGGGTTCGGGGAGAAGGTGCTCGCCAGGTCCACCCCGGACGAGACCCCGGAGCCTGCCAACCGACGGGCGCTCTACATCCTGTCGAGCCAGATGCCTGCCAAAGGTGGACAGGTACCTGGCGACAAGTGGAACCCAATCTAGGGACCGGGCGCTACTCGCCTAGCCGTTGACCACCCTGAGGTCCGGCCTGCCGGAGCGCCGCGGCCGGGGCGGCGCTGAGGGTGAGGGCAGGCTGAAGAGGTTACCGTTGTCCACTGGGGCTTTGACGGACGGGCGGACAGGTGCCGGCGGGTGTTGCGGCACCGGGGTCGCGTCAACAGGAACGCGCGGAGCCGGGGGGAAGGCGGACTTGGCGGCTTGCTCGGTGGGAACGACCATCGACCTAGGCGGCGACGACGTCCTACGAGAGGAGCGTGGAGGAACGGAGGGCGGCGGCAAGAACGACGCCGGCGGCGGCGCGGAATGCCGTTTGGGGGGCGGCGCCGATGGCATCGGCAACGCCACGGTGGGCACAGGCGGGAACTGGGAGGGCGCGCGCACGAGCGGCGACGGAGCGGGCGCTGGCTGTGACGGAGCGGGTGGCGGCGGTGACGACGCAGGCGCTGGCTGCGACGGCACGGGTGGCGGCTCCAAGGCTCGGACGGCCAGCGGCACCGGAATCGAGGGCGGAGCCGGGGGGACGGGCTCCTCGAGGGCTTCGGTGGGTACGTCGCCCGAGCGGCTGTCGATGGCCGGAAGGCCTTCGAGTCCGAAGGTGTCGAAGAGCGCCCGATGCTTGGCGGACAGCTTGGCAAGCTTGTCGAGGAGGTCGGTCTGACTGATGAACAGCTCTTCCCGCCGCCCATCACCGAGATCGCGCTTGAGCTGCAACTCGCCAGGGGTGCGACTGTGGCGCTGCATGTCGCGCACCAATGGCGCTACAGCCGCAATGATCGCCACGGCGATGGTCGCCGGCGTGTCCAGATCGACCACCGGCTTGCCGTAGAGACTCGCCGCGAGCAGCTTGGAGCGGTGGGGCACCAGATCGATGATCGTGTCGACCACCCGCTCCCAGAGCCTGGTGAGCAGGGTGGCATCCATGCCGTGAAGAGCAGCCGGCTCACCTAGCTGTGTGCCCTGCTCGTCCAGGCGCACGATGGTGACGCGCTTCTTGTCACCTTCACGCAAGCTGATGCGCAATCCCGGCGACGGATCCCGGGGCTTCTTCTGCAAGACCAAGCACTCGCGCTCGGTCGTGCGGGTCACCGCGGTGATGTAGTAGCGGTCGAGATGCTCGTCCCGGACCTGGGAACGCCCCAACCAGTTCTTACCCATGACCTGAATCGCCAGCGTGCCCTCGAGCTGGGCCACCTTGACGGCCTGGGCCCAGGGATGACGCAGCGGGATATCGACGCCCAGCGTCGCGGTGAGCCCACGCTGCATGATCGCGTAGACCTGTGCTTGCACGGCCTCGTCGCCCCGTCCCGCTCGCCAGCGCAAGCCCCAGGTGGTGTAGGGCAGCTCGTGGCTCGCCATGAACGACTGGATGGGAGCCATGATGGCCGCAGGACCGGTTCCGCGTCGGGCCTTGCGAATCGTACCCTCGCGCCAGGCGGCGACACCTTCGCGCGCCCGCTCGAATTGGCCCCTGGCTCCGGAGGTGACCTGCTCTGCCACCTTGGCGGTAGCTTTGCTGAGGTGGTCCCGAGAGGCCAGCGCCCGCTCGACGCGCTGGGCCAGCTGGTTGATGTCGGTAAGCTCCGACTGGCCAACACAAGCGGCTTCCTCGGCGACTTTCTCCGCGCGGATCATCAGCTCGTCGACTCGCAACAGAGCCACCGCGGAATCGGTCGCAGCAGCCGCCGTGTCGACGAAATTCTGGTTGATTGGAAAGGTGGTCGAATCGCCGTACAGATACCTCATAGTCTGGTCCCACCTCAGCACATGCAAGATGGCGACCAATTTGACGAATTCCAGTCTGAACGGAACTTAGACAGCCTGCGTGCAGATTTAGCCGTTAGGTGGGTGATTCGTGCCCCAGTCCGTGTCGGCTATGCTGCTTAAATGTACGGTCGAGTAGCACCTTTCCGCTGCCTGTCGCCGGGCGATCGGCGACCCATTTGGATCAGCGCCGATCCCGTCGGGCTGGCGCCTCTCAGCGACTCGATCGGCTCGACTTGGACCGGTTGGGACGAGCTGGTGGATGCTCGGCGATGGCCAGCAGATTGAAGCCTACGATGGGCCAGCGACGCCAGCGTTGCGCCTCCCTCGAGAAAGTCTCGAGCGGTTGTTCGACCACTCGCCCCCGCCGCCGATGGGCATGGCGGACCACCTTTTTGCCGCCCTCGTCGATCACCAGTCCCACGTGACTGGCTCGGTAGGGCACTCCGGAGCGCGGGGCACGAATGGACGTGATGATCGTGCCATGAGGGATTCGGCCGATCAAACCGCCCAAGCGATCGACGGGGATGATCGGAAGCCGATGGGTGCCCAGTGGCCGATCGGCTCGTGACAGCTTCAGTTTGCGCCCTAGCGGGGAGACAAAATCGCGCTCTCCGAGCTGCAGCTCCGCATAGGACACCGGACCACCGGCCACCGAACTGCTGATGTCGCGGACAAAGCCAGCCGCGATGTTCTGCGGGATCCACTGAGCCATCATGATGTGCTTGCGAGCGCCATAGCGAATCTGTCCGGCTGCGTATCGAATGTGCTGCAGCTCGGCGATGGCAGCGTCGAGCTTGCCAAACCAAGCCAGCGCCATCACCTGCTCGACATAGGTCACACAATCGAAACGATCGAACCGTGCAATCGGGTCAGCGTCGACGCTTCCGAGCGGGCCTTCACCTAGGGGCGAGATCTGGTAACGGCGACCCACAAACATGGCCGACACCGCCGCCAGCCGCTCGGCGTGGGACGTGGTGTCCCGGTGAATGCGGCTGACACGGTGGCCGACCTGCCGCCGGTCCGATCGCTGATCCGCTTCAGCCGACGAGGCCATGGCGCCGAGGATCAGCAGCGGCACGGCAAGCCGCAGCGCTAGCGAGAGACCCACAGCCTCTGGGCGACGCTGCATCGTAGTCATTCGTTGATGATACGAATGCTGCGCATGCACATGTAGATGCGGCTCTGGTGCTTGATGGGGTAGCTGGGGATCTCGACGGCGAGCTGGTCCTTCATCGCCCGGTAGAGCAGCGCCACTTGGGAGCTACTCAACTTGGTCCCCTTGCACTTGCCCCCCCAATAGTAGGAGAGCATCGGCCCCTGTTGACCGACCAGCTTGACGGTCAGCGCCCCACGAAAGGGCTCCTTCTTGGAAGCCGCGAGCTCGATGGACTGGATGACCCGTTTGACCTTGGTCGGTCCTTTCTTTTCCGTCTTCGGTGGCGTGCCAGCAGGTGGGTCAGCGGCGGCCGGAAGGATGACCAGGGTCAAAACGGCCAGCAACGCTAGAGCGATGGGCATGGTGCGAAACGGACGCATGGAACCTCCCTTGTGGATCGTCTTCGAAGGGTAGCGCAACAGCGACCCGTTGTGACCGGCAGGCAGCCCCCAACGGACGAAGGCTCAGAGCTTGGCATCGCACTTGGCGTAGACTTCAGTCAGTAGCTCGGCGTCCCGCTGGGTCGGCGGCACCAACAAGGCGGTCGCGACGCCCGGCGGGGGAGTCGCGCCTGGCGAAAGGAACAGGACCCTGACATCGCCCTCGTCGGGAATGTGCATCACCGCCACCCGCAGCGCCGGCAAGACGCCGATGGGCACCAAGGCCCGTCGCCGCGGCTTGCCGAGGCCCGACTTTGCCCGGCGTTGCGTTTCGACCTGGGTATCCTGATCTTCGTCCTCGTCGTCGTCCTCGTCGTCCCACCCGTCACCCACAGCACCGCCTGACGGGCGCGGTGGCGCGGCGCGGTCCGAAGCCGAAGCCATGCGCGCCGTACCGAGATCTTCGTCCCCTAGCTCGGTGGTCCCGTCGATGGGGTCGTAGTCGATGCGCTGAGGATAGGCGGGATCGATGTCGGTGAGCGCCCGCCGCAACGCCGTTTCCGGCAAGATGAAGGTGTCCTGCTCCGACTCTTCGAAGAAGCGCCCGCCGGCCGGCTTGCTGGACACCCGTGGCTCAGGGGGAACAGGGGGCACGAGGTTGGAACGAAGTACAGGGCGATCAGGCGCTCGTGGTGCCCCGCGCTGCTGCGAACGTGGCGGCAGCGGGGGGGGGCGGCGGTCGAACTCGGAGTCCCGGTCTGCGGCGCCCGAGTCCTTCGAGCCGCGCTGCGGCGAGGCGCCCTTCGGCGACTCCGGCGGGCCAGGACTGGGTGCCGATTTCTTCGCCTCCACCGGCTCGGCTGCCTCGATCATGCTCTGCACGTCTGCGGCAGCTTTGAACAGCTCGACCGCCCGCACGTCGGCGTCCCGGTCCGCAGCGGCACTGGCAGCGCGGCGCAGCCACTTCAACGCCTCCCTGTCCTCACCTCGGTCCCAGAGGGTGGTAGCCGCCGTCAGAGCCCAGTGCACATCCTCGAAGTCGTCATCCTCTGGTGGCGGAATCGAGATCGCTCGACCGTTCCTCATGTCTTTCCCTACCCAGGAGCCGCCTCGGTGCAGCACACAGACTGGTCACCCGCGCGACTCGAGCTTGAGTGTCTCACGATAACAGAAGCCCAGTGGACGAGATCCGCACCGCACCGAAACATGGCCGGTCGGATCATCAGGGATCCATCTGCAGTTGACGCTTCGTGCGTCACCCGTGCGCGCGAAGGTTGTAGGCTAGCACCATGGCGCTCGGGGACGGGCAGCACCACAGCACGCTGACCGCACTGCTCGGGCCGACCAACACGGGCAAGACGCACCGCGCCGTCGAGCGCATGCTCGAGCACCGCACGGGCATCATAGGGCTGCCGCTGCGGCTCTTGGCCCGCGAGGTCTACGACAAAGTCAGCACCCGGATCGGAGAACGCACCGTGGCGCTGGTCACCGGCGAGGAGAAGCGCATCCCGCCGCAACCGCGCTACTGGATCTGTACGGTCGAGGCGATGCCCGTCGACCGGGAGGCGGACTTCCTGGCGGTCGACGAAGTCCAGTTGGCGGCTCACGCACAGCGAGGCCACGTGTTCACCGATCGGCTGCTCAATGCGCGAGGGCGACAGGAGACCTGGTTCATGGGGTCGGACACGATGCGCCCGATGCTCGCTCAGCTGGCACCCACGGCCACCGTGCAGCGTCACCCGCGGCTGTCACGCCTGCGTGGCGCTGGCAAGCTCGGGCTGAGCGCACTGCCCCCACGGAGCGCGATCATCGCCTTCTCCGCCGCCGAGGTCTACGAGCTGGCCGAGAAGGTCCGCCGGCGACGAGGCGGCGCGGCAGTCGTTCTCGGCGCCCTGTCGCCGAGAACGCGCAACGCTCAGGTCGCCATGTATCAAGCCGGCGAGGTCGACTTCTTGGTCGCGACCGATGCGGTGGGCATGGGCCTGAACATGGACGTCGATCACGTCGCCTTCGCCGCGCTCCGAAAGTTCGATGGGTTCCGCAGTCGAGCCCTCACGCCGGCAGAGCTGGCCCAGATCGCCGGGCGAGCGGGACGCCATACCCGGGACGGCACCTTCGGCACGCTGGCGCCCGTCGAGCTGTCGCCAGCCGTGGCCTTTGCCATCGAAGACCACCACTTCGCGCCGGTGCGACGGGTGGTGTGGCGCAACAGCGATCTGGACACCAGCTCCCTCGCAGCGCTGAGCGCCTCGCTCAAACAGCGGCCGTCGCGGGCGGTGTTGAACATGGTCGAACATGCGGACGACGCGGCGGTGCTCAGCTTGCTTGCCGAGCGACCCGCGGTGGCTCAGCACGCTCGAAATCCCGATTCGGTGCGCCTCTTGTGGGACGTCTGCCGCATTCCAGACTTCCGCAAGCTGATGGTCGAGCACCACGCCAACCTGCTCGAAGAGATCTTCCTTCAGCTCGCCGGACCCAGCGGACGAATCGATCCCGACTTCATGCACAAGCGCATCAGCCGCCTGGAGAACGACAGCGGGGACATCGACATGCTGATGATGCGCATGGATTTCATCCGCACCTGGAACTACATCGCTCACCATTCGGCATGGGTCAGCGACGCCTCAGCGTGGCAAGAACGCACCCAGCGCGCCGAAGATCAGCTGAGTCAGGCGCTCCATCTGCGGCTGGTTGAGCGATTCGTCGAGCGGTCGGGACGGCGATCTCGGACCCGCCAAGCCAGACCTCGTCCCCGGCGTCAGCGATCCCAGGCACCGCTCGAAGACGAGCGTGCTCGCGGCGGCCCCTTCGAGCAACTTGCCGCCCTGCGCGACGCCCTCGGAAATGCCCCGCTGGAGACGCCGATGGTGTCCGATGCCTGGGTGGACGAGCTGGTAGAAGCCGGCCACGAGCGCTTCGCAGTCGATATCGACGGTCGCCTCTGGCTCGACGGCGGCGCCGAGCTAGCCCGGCTCAGCGGGGGGGTCGACGTGCTGCATCCAGAGATCAGGCTGACCCTTTCGAGAGACGTCAGCGCCGGTGGACAGTCGCGGATCCTGAGGCGCTTGCGGGCCTGGATCCGGGACATGGTGGACGACACGCTCGGACCGCTGCGAGATGAGCGCACCGGCCAGCTGTCCGCAGCCGGTCGGGGCCTGGTTTACCAACTTCAGCAGCAGCTCGGGACGGTGGCGGCAAGCGAGTCTCGCGGTCAGGTGCAGGAGCTCACGAAGGCGGACCGACAGCTGCTAGCCGAGCTCGGCGTGACCATCGGACGTCGCTTCGTGTTCCTGCCCGAGCTGCTCGCGCCCGCGGTGGTGGTTCGTCGCATCGCCTTGTGCACCGCCCTGTTCCAGAAGCGGCTAGTGGATGCTGAGCCGACGGATCGCACGGCGTCCTTCGCCACGGGACGGAAGGTGGATGGAAAGCTCTATCGAGCAGTGGGCTATCCGGCCTTCGGTCCCCTCGCCATTCGCGCCGACGTGGTTGAGCGGGTCGCCGATAAGCTGTTCCAGCTCGCCACCGATGGCCCCTTCGATGCCCCTGACGAAATCGCCGAGTGGATCAACTGCTCCCGTGACGAGCTGGGCCAGGTCATCGTGGCCCTCGGCTATCACCACACCGAAGAAGGATACCTTCGCCCTCACAAGCCGAAGCGGCGCAAGCGCCGAGGACGGCGCCGGCGAAGCTAGGCGGCCAGGGTTCAACGGGAAAACGACAAGAGGCACGGAGTCATGGGACCCCGTGCCTCCATCGGGTGGGACTAGGCCGTCAGTTCACCAGGCCGGAGAAGTCCACGTTGATGCGGCCGCCCTGGGGGCCCGAGTCAGCGACGGTGATCTTCAGCCCGTAGCTCGGGGTCCAGACGCTGGCGATGGCATCGCGAGCAATCCAGAAGTACCCAGGCGCGTTGAGCCAGGGGACCCAGCTGAAGTCTACGTACTTGATGCTGTCGTCGAAGGTAGCCACACCTTCTGAGGCCGGCAGCTCGGTCTGAGTGGGCAAGCCGAGACAGCTGGTCAGCATCTGTGCAGGCACGGGATTGAGCCCGAAGGTGGCGTCGGCGATCTGGGTACGGGTCGAGAAGGGGAAGCCTTCGTTGGGATCCGGATCCAGCAGCGCGTTGGCAAGCCAGGTCCAATCATCGCAGGTCACCAAGTCGGGATGGGAGTCGACCACCAGCAAGGTGCCTTGCCACGGGTGGACCCCTACCCAGTTGTCGCTGAAACCGCCGTCGCGGTACCACAGCAGCATCCCGGGATTGGCTGCGTAGTGCTCGACTTCGCCGCCCCCAAGGGAGTTGTACCAGTTGTCCATGCTGACATCGAAACCGTCAGGGGTGCGCCACTCGGCCAGGTAGTAGTGGAAAACGTTGGCGGTCGCCTGACCGGCGAAGATCTCCCAACCATTGGCGATCCAGTTCTGGTTGCCGTTCTCGACGTCGTCGGAGAAGCCGGCGACCGAGATGTCATCGATCGTCCAACCGGGCCCCTGCACCGCCTGGTCGGTCTCATAGCGGAAGCGCAACAGCACTGCCCCCTCGTAGGCCGACAGAGCGAAGTTGCCTTGCACCCAACCGCCAGACCAGCCGGTGATCCCGTTGCCTTCGGCGTTGTTGCCATTCGGGTCGAAGTTGGTGGTCAGGTTGCCGGCCACCGTGGCCCAGCTGGCGCCGCCGTCATCGGAGATCTCGACGAAGCCGTAGTCCCAGTCGAGCTCGATGTCGAACCACGCCCAGAAGGACAGCATCGCGTTCGCCGGCAGGGTGATCTCCCGGGTGAGGGTCTGATTCAGCATGTCCCCCGCCCCGGAGTACCACTCGCTCACGCCACTGTAAGGTTGGTTCACATAGGTCAGAGCCTCGTAGTCAGGCAGGCGCACCACGATGGTCTTGTTGGCAGGACCGGCCGAGGTGGCGGGGCGAAGCAGGACGTTGTTCTGCTCTTCACCGGGATAGACCACCACGGGATCGAGCCAGCCGAGGACCCATTTCTCCCAGGCACCCATGGCGGAGGGGCAGGTTCCGAGCGCCTCGCCGGGGCAGCCGAGCCACGAGCCACTGGACATCAGCGTCCAGTTGCCGGTCGAGGCCTCGCCTGAATAGATCGTGTCGTAGAGATCGGGCAGGCCCAGATCGTGACCGAACTCGTGGACGAAGACGCCGATAGTGCCGTCCTCGGGGTTGGCGGTATAGGGGCCGATCCAGACGTTGGGATCGCAGGTCTGCACGCCACCGTAACCGGGACCATGGCCGCCGAAGTTCGCCCACCATGAGTGAGACCAGATAGCGTCGTCGCCCTGGACACCACCACCGGCCTCTTGGCCCGAACCAGCATGCACTAGCTGAATGTGGTCCACGTAGCCGTCCGGCTCATTGAGCTGGCCGTCGCCGTCGAGATCATAGGGATCCTCGGTGTCGAAATCAGCCCAAGGTACGTCGCAAGCGAGGGCCGCGGCGTCTTGCACCACGCGCCACACCGGGCCATTGGCGTTGTCGATGCCAGTCCCGTCGTCAGCGCCGTAGTAGGCCTCCGAGTGAGGGACGTTGACCCAGGCGCTCACGATCCCGTCGATCATGTAGCTGCCCCCCGACTGCTCCTTGTAGAAGGTCGACATCGACCGCGCGTGGGGGCTCAGGTCGAAGAGCATCGCTTGGTAGTGCTCAGCGCTGAAGTCGGACACCCAGTAGCTGGTGTTGTCCCAGGGGGCCGGCGGCAACAGCTCGTTGTGCAGCGGTCCCGCGCCGTGATCGTCACTGCCGCCGAACTCGACCAGCAAGGTCACCACGTTGTCGTAGCGCTTGTTGTTCGGCCGCAGCTTGCCATGACGGCTCACCGGCTTGCCCGACTTCTCGGCTTTCTTCAGCAGCCCAGCAGCCAGCGGGTTGCCGTTTTGCTCGGCGTTACCGAGCTTCTTCGCCAGGTAGTCCTGCAACATTGCTTGGGTTTCGAGGGCGGTGCTGCCGGGCGGGATCGCTCCTCGCGCCTCCAGCTGCGCAGCCAGATCGGGTCGCGCCGTGGCGAGGTGCGGCTGATAGCTATCCGCGGCCTGCGCCTGTGCCGCTAGGGCGGCCACGCTCGCAAAGGCAGTGGTGCACAATACGGTTCGAGTTGCTCGTTTCATGTTGCGTTTGCACGAAACAGTCTCACCTGACGTCCACATCGATGACCGTTCCGTGCGCCCCCTTTCGCATGGTTTGTTTCGTTGTGGGTTAGTGCCTGTCGGCTCGTAGGAAGGTGTTTCATCCGTTGTTAGACAACGAACACAAACACCCACCTTTAGGTACCCCGCCGCACCATGTACCCCGTTTCACCCTGTTCCACAACCACAAATTCGGCCTGCCGCACAAGCGCGTTTCCGCTCCGTCCCAGGGGGGTTGGGGCCGCGGTGGACCGAAGCGTTTCAGCGTGTTGCACGCCCCAGCCGGTCGGCTCGGGCCGGAAACTAGCTAATCGTCGCCGAAGCTCGGCTTTCGGCGCGTCGCAAAGGCCGCCATGGCTTCCATCAAGTCAGGATTGGGTATCATGTGGGCCTGGCGCACCGCAGCGTACTCGAGGCCATCT
>JAUVCD010000807.1 GCA_030590865.1 Myxococcales bacterium
GGGAGGCCCCACTTCTCGAACAGGTGGACGGAGCCGTCGACGTGGCGGGCGATGTTGGCCACGAGATCCTCGCGGGTGACGCCCATCAGGTCGTTGCGGACGTAGTCCACGTAGTCCTTCATGGTGTTCTCGCCGTCCCTGAGGCCGACGTACTGGTTGATGGCCGAGAGGCCCATCGCCACAGCGCCGGAACGGTCCATGGCGGCCTTGTCCACCACGGTGACCTTCAGGCCATTGGCCTTTGCCCAATAAGCAGCTTCGACAGCCGCGCCGCAAGCGGCCATGCCGCCACCAAGAATCAGTAGGTCGGTCTCGACCTCAACCGTTTCGAAGTCCTTCATACTTTTCTCCTTAGTCTCGTCGAGGTCGACTAGTCCTTGGTCCAGACCTTATCGAGGCCGAGAGACTCGGGCTCGGTGAACAACACGGGGCCGTCCAGCGACGGCTCGTTGGCCCAACCTCCCGGCGCATCGGCTTTGCCCTCAGGGGTGGTCCGAATCGGGAACTTGAAGCGCTTGATTTTGCCGTTGCGGAACTTGACGGTCCACATGATGTTGTCCGAGGACCGCATGGGGACAACCGAGGCGCCCATGGGAACGAAGTCCGCATAGCCGCGAACGTCGACTGCCTGGGTCGGGCAGATCTTGACGCAGCAATAGCACTCCCAGCACATCTCGGGCTCTTGGTTGTAGGCCTTCTGGGTTTCTTTATCCAAAACCATCAGGTCGTTGGGGCAGACATACTGGCATGCCGTCTTGTCTACCGCCTTGCACCCGTCGCACTTTTCCGGGTTAACGAAACTAGGCATGTATCATCTCCTTGTGCGCCAGGGCGGGACACCAGGAATTGATGCCAACCCGAGCGAGCGTGATCGCCGCTTTTCTCATGCTTCGGGCGCAGCAAGACGCCCAGGGCGTGGGTTGTTACTGAGCCCACTACCCCCCAGCAAACTCAAAGTTTGGATGAGCGCTTATAAAGCTCTCTTGTAGCTGCCCGCCGCGACATTTTTTCTTGTTCAGTCGTGCACTTCCTGAGGGCCAGGCAAGGGCAAAAAACCGCCGGGGAGAGCAATGTTGGAGGGGGCAATCAAATCGTTGATTGCTGTCCATTCGCCTCCTGCTCAGCTATTCAGTGGCGCCCGTGGCGTTCGGAAAATCGGTCACCGGCGGCCATGGTAGGACGAAGCCAGGGCGCCGGCGGTCGCAGGTGGCTCGACCGGCGCGGCGAGCCTACCGATGACGTCGAGCGAACGGCTCGGTCAGGTTGTTGCGTCGCGCTAAAATAGCCGGTATACGCGCGGCCGCCGCTAGTAAAATCCGTTACAAACCCCCGGGTCTCGGGCCCGTTGGGCGAGGAGCTAGCAGCACGCGCGCTGGTGCCACAGCGCGGCTGCCCGTCGTCGCGTCTCCGGGGGGCCACCGAGGCCATGAAGCCCAAATACGCCACACTCAAGCCCCTCTTGGTCCAGCATCAGGCTGCCCTGGCGCAGCAATGGCTGGAGAAGACCGTTGCGACCTATCCCGATGGTGCGAGCAAGTTTCTGAAGGGCCAAGCCAACCAGTTTGCCAACCCGGTCGGCCACACGCTGGCGACCGGGTTGACGGCGCTCTGTGGACTGTTGATTGAGGGGCTCGACACTGACGACTTTCGCGCCAAAGAGCTGTGCGACCAGCTCGAACCGATCGTGAAGATACGGTCGATCCAAGACTTCACGCCGTCTCAGGCGGTCTCTTTCGTCTTTTTGTTCAAGGCGGTAGTGCGCGAGCAGCTCGCTTCAGAGCTGCGGAAGGCACCACCATCGCTGTTGATCGAGTTGTCGTCCTTTGATGCTCGGATCGATCAGCTAGTCTTGTTTGCCTTCGATGTATTTGCGAAATACCGGGACAGGTTCTTCGAGATCCGCGTCAACGAAGCAAAGCGACGGGTCTCGGGGCTGCTGCGCCGGCTGAAACTCGGCCTCGACGACCTCAAAGCCGATCCTGAACCCTAGCTTGTAACCTGTAACGTCCGCCTGCACAGAGAGGTGCTGGTCGATGAACGCTGTTTTTGCACTCCTGATAGTTGTCGGTCTGGCCTTCGTGGCCATGGTGAGCTCCCAACATGCGGGGAGCCATGCCATCTTTGGCATTGCGCTGCCCTACCTGGCGGTGGTCGTGTTCATTGGCGGCATGATTTACCGGATAGTGTATTGGGCACGGTCGCCCGTTCCCTTCCGCATCCCCACTACCTGCGGCCAACAGAAGTCCCTCGATTGGATCAAGCCCAGCCGCTTCGACAATCCGACGGATACCTTCGGTGTCGTGGTGAGGATGGCCCTCGAAGTGCTGTTCTTCCGGTCCTTGTTTCGCAACACCTCAGTGGTGGTGGGCGAAGGGACCGTCAAGCCGGCACCTCGGGAGGAGGGGGATGAGTCGATAGCGCCGGCACCGGATCCGATGCCCGGGCCCGTGGTGGCCTACAGTGCCACCAAGTGGCTGTGGCTCGCCGGTTTGGCCTTCCATTACACATTCCTGTTCGTCCTGCTGCGCCACCTGCGGTTCTTCACCGAGCCGGTGCCGGTGTTCGTGGACCTCCTCGAAGGGCTGGACGGCTTCATGGAGATTGGCCTGCCCACACTGTTCTTGACCGGCGCGGTGTTGCTCTTGGCGGTGACCTACCTGCTGCTGCGCAGGCTGTTCCTGCCCGAGGTTCGCTACATCTCGCTCTTGCAGGATTACTTCCCGCTGTTTCTGATCCTCGGCATTGGTATCTCGGGCATAACGCTGCGCCATTTCGTTGGAGCGGACATGGCGGCGGTGAAGGAGCTCACGCTCTCGTTGGCTCGCTTCCAGCCGGTGCTCCCCGAGGAGAGCCTGCATTTCATGTTCTATACGCACGTGTTTCTGGTGTGCGTGTTGTTCATCTACTTTCCGTTCAGCAAGCTGGTCCACTTGGGCGGCGTGTTCTTCAGTCCGACGCGCAATCTGGCCAACAACAGCCGCATCGTGCGGCATGTCAATCCCTGGGCGAAGCCGGCCAAGCTCCATTCATACAAAGAGTATGAGGCCGAGTTTGGCGAGAAGATGAAGGCGGCCGGCATTCCGCTGGATAAGGACTAATCATGGCAGACGCGAAACCAGACGAGATCGGCTACTACAAGGCAGACGACCTGGTGAAGGTCGACTACGCGCCGCCGGAAAGCGATTGGATCGACACGCCGCTGGACATTCGTCCCGGCAGCTTCATCTATCCAGCCAAAGAGAAGCACATCGAGTTTCTCGGGATGGACAACCCGCGGCCCTGGTCGCCGCTCGATGATGACTGGGACCTGCCTGACGACTGGAAGGAGCGCATCCTCAATGGCCTGAAGGAGCGGTTGGACAAATACCGATCCTTGAAGGTCTTCATGGATATCTGCGTGCGCTGCGGTGCCTGCGCCGACAAGTGCCACTTCTTCATCGGCAGTGGGGATCCCAAGAACATGCCGGTGCTGCGGGCCGAGCTGTTGCGGTCGGTGTACCGCAATGACTTCACCACGGCGGGCAAGCTGCTGGGCAAGATGGCTGGCGCCCGGCCGCTGACCAAAGAGGTCATCAAGGAGTGGTTCTACTACTTCTATCAGTGCACCGAGTGCCGGCGCTGCTCGGTGTTTTGCCCCTACGGGATCGACACGGCCGAGATCACCATGTTGGCCCGCGAGCTGCTGAATCTAGTGGGCTGCAACGTCAACTGGGTGATGGAGCCAGTGGCCAACTGCACGGTGACGGGCAATCACCTCAGAATTCAGCCCCACGGGCTGATGGACACCTTCGAGTTCT
>JAUVCD010000291.1 GCA_030590865.1 Myxococcales bacterium
TCCTCCTGTGGTGGGCCAGCGTATCATAAGCAGAGACCGTGCCAGCGACGGTCTTTCCGCTCCCCCTGTTGGCAGCGCCTAGGGCGGACGCAGGGACAGGGGCCTAACGCCTCTGATGGCTCCAAGCCCCCGAAACCGTCAATTTCCTAACCCCGAATTGCCATGAACGACAACGAGCCGATCCTGGTTCTCTGTACCGCGCCTGCCGAGGGTGACACGGCAGTTGACCTGGCCTCAGGCCTGGTCAAGGGACGGCCCAGTCTCGTCAGTTGCTTCGTTCGGTGGTTGGAGGAGGCTCGGTGGTCTTTTCGTCCTCGCTCTGATCGGGCCAGCGCACCAGGGGCGGCGGGAAGGCAGGGCGGGCGAACAGATAGCCTTGCCCGTAATGGGCACCGGTCTCGACGACGGTTCGGTATTCCGCAGCGGTCTCGATGCCCTCGGCCACGACCTTGGCGCCAAGCCGCGTGCACAATTCGACCACCGCCGAGACCAGCTCGCACTGCCTGGCGTTCTGGTCGATCCCGGCAATCAGCGCCCGGTCGAGCTTAACGATGGCCGGCTCCAGATCGACGATGTGTTTGAGGTTGGAGTACCCTGCCCCCAGGTCGTCCACGACCAGGAAGACACCACCGCGGGTGCACACCTCCTTGAGCACCCCCCTGCACTGATCCGAATGAGACAGGGGCACCGACTCGGTGATCTCGAGGAAGACATCATCATCGTGACCGAAGACAGGGTCATCCGGCCGGATCAACCAGCCCTCACTGAGCTCTCGGGGATGAATGTTGACGAAGAGCGGCATCCCACTCCCGAATGGCACGCCGATCTCACGGATCATCCGACCCAAACGACCGGTGCAACCCCTGTCCACGGCCCGGTCGAAGAGCGCCGGGGGGCTGCGGTATTCGGGCACGCTGCAACGCACCAGCGCTTCATAAGCGTAGAGCTCTCGGCCCTCGAACGAAACGATGGGCTGGAACACGACCGAGAGCTCACTCGGATCGACGAAACTCTGCAGGGCGCCTAGCGAATCGACCGGCTCATCAGGCGGCGGGGCACTGGTCGGCGGCTTGGCCGAGGGAGCGCCAGAGAGCCGGTTCGAGACCGGCGGCAGCGAGCTGATGAGTTTTCTGGTCACTCGTCCCCCTGACAACCTGTTGCGGCACCCAGAACGGGCAAAGTCAGCAGGGTATCATCGGCGCCAGGAGGGCGCAGCGCAAGCCCGAAAGAGGACCCGTCGCACCACTGCGACTTTGCCCCATTTGTCCCAGGCCGGCGATCGGCCAGCTCGTTCCCAAGTTGTATCCCATAGGCCTCGGCCGGTACCCTCGCTGACGACATGCGACTCGGCATCGACCTCGGAACCACTCGGACGATCGTGGCGGCTTGCGATCGAGGCAACTACCCGGTCGTGGGTTTCCTGTCGCCCGACGGCGATGTCCTAGACCACTTCCCCACCATCACGGCCGAGCATGACGGCCAGCTGGTGCATGGCTTGGAGGCTGAGCAGGCGGCCCGCGAGGGCGCTCCCTTCCTGCGATCGTGGAAGCGGCTGATGAGCACCTCGGGCCCAAACGACCCGGTCAGGATTGGCAACATCGAGCTGTCGCTGCTTGAGCTGACCACGGATTTCCTGAGCGCTCTGGGGCAGGCCCTCCTGGCTGGCTCGAACCTGCCCCGGCCCCCAAAGACCCTGCCAGAGACGGTCATCTCCGTCCCGGCCAACGCTCACTCGAGCCAGCGCTTCACCACCTTGGAAGCGTTCCGTCAGGCAGGCTTCGACGTCCGAGCGATGGTCAACGAGCCGAGCGCGGCGGGCATCGAGTTCGCTCATCGCTACCGCGGTCGACTCAACGCCCGTCGAGACCACGTGGTGGTCTACGACCTAGGGGGCGGCACCTTCGATGCGGCGCTGGTGCTCATCACCGGTGGCCAGCACGACGTCATCGACACGGCAGGCATCCAGCGGCTCGGTGGAGACGACTTCGACGAGGTTCTCTTCGAGATGGCGCTCGCGGCTGCGTCGGTGGAGCGCGAGGCAGCACTGCCCTTCCACGACGAGCTGCTACTGGAATGCCGCACCGCAAAGGAAGCACTGAACCCCAACTCTCGGCGCATCGTGCTCGATCTCGCTGCGCTGGGCGAGGCAGCACCGAGCGAACCGGTGGTCTTGCCGGTGGCGGACTACTACGACCAGGTCCGTTGGCTGGTCGATCGGACCGTCGAATCACTGCGCGAGGTGACCGCGCCGCGGGGCACAGACCCAGAGGTGGACGACATCAAGGCCCAGGCCGCCCAGGCAGGGGTGGCAGGCGTCTACGTCGTAGGCGGCGGCAGCGGGTTGCCCGTGGTGCCGCGACTGCTGCGAGAGCACTTCGGCCGGCGGGTGCATCGTTCAGTTTATCCGGCGGCCGCCACGGCCATTGGCTTGGCGATTGCCGCTGAGAATGACCAGCAGCTGCCGCTGACCGAGCGCTTCACCCGCCACCTCGGCGTGTTCCGTGAGAAGGACAGCGGACAGCGCATCGCCTTCGACACCATCTTTCCCCAGGGCACCCCGATGCCCAAACCCGGCGATCCACCGCTGGTCGCCACCCGGACCTACCAACCGGTACACGACGTCGGGCACTTTCGCTTCGTCGAATGTGCTGCCCTGACCGACGACTTTGAGCCTCGCGGGGACATCAGCCCCCATGGTGTCATCTACTTTCCCTTCGCGCCCGAGCGGCGCGAGGGGGCGCTCGACCAGGTCCCCATCGAACGACTGGCGAGCAGCAGATCACGGATCGAAGAACGCTACGAAGTAGATGCAACAGGTGTCGTAGCCGTCACCATTGTCGATCTCGATGACGGCTACGCCCAGCGGTACGTCTTGTAGCCATCCTGACCACGAGGCGCTGCGATTGAGCTCTTAGGTCGAAGGTCTGGAGGTCACGAAAGCGTGGTCGGCGACCGACCGCCGCAGGACGGTGGCATGAGGAGCTTGCTCCCGTACCTTTGGAGCGAGCCGCTCGAAGAAACGTTGGGCGCTCGGTCGCGGACCATCCCCGTCAAACAGATCGAACATGGCGGCATAGACCAAGCCCTGGTGCTCCGAGTGCGTCGCCAGGCGCAACTCGTCACCATCAATCTCCAGCCGGGCCACCTGAGTCAACTCGATGAGCACAGCGCTCCCAACCGCGTTAATCAAGACGAGCTGGCGGTTGCTGATCCCGTAGCAACAGGTCCCACGCCACACCACCGCCAAGACGTCACGAAGGCGCCGCCCACGACTGACGAGCCCAGCAGCCGCAGCCACCGCCAGAGCGGCACAGAGAACAACCGTTTCCGCCGCCCCAGACGTCCCCAAAGCTCGCCAGGCCAGCAGCGCCATCAGGATCATGCCGACAGCCGCCAAGGCGCCCGCCGTCAGGGGCAGCACAACCTGGGGCCGACCGACCACGCAGCCTGGATGGTCCCGCATAAAATCGCTCAAACTCATCAGTCGGTTCAGACTGCAGGCAGCGCCGGAAGTTCCCCTCGTGGCCCATCGCGACAAAGGTCCAACGTCGGCGAAATTTTGCACCGCCTAGGTGCCCGACATGACAGCCCGGCTACCCATAGGCCGCGACAAGACCGCCGAGCGGCTGGGGCAATGAGGATCGAGCGGGCCGGTCACGGGGAGGAGGCGTCTCACGGAGGCGCGTCGTCGGTCGGTGTGTCGTCGTCGACGAGCAGCAAGGCCACGTTCTGAAGAACTTGCTCATCGGTGAGCGCCGTCGAGTAGATCGCCGAGTAGTAGATGGCCCCTGCGATAGTGCGCTCACCGATCTCTCGGTTGCCGATCACGTAGTGCCGACCGAGGCCGAGATCGATGGCTTCGTTGAGCCCGGGAGGCGTCCCCAGGACGATCGGCAGCCTGCCGCCGTTGACATAGGTGCGCAAGCGATCGGCGGGCTCGGTCTGCGAGGTGTCGATTACCGCGTGGATGACCACTCGCCCGATGTTCGGGAGATCGACCGGGACACCACCAGCACCGTGATCGTTCAGTGAGAAGCGAACACGGGTGAGGGTGTCGGCCTCCAAGCTCAGATCGTGACCACTATCGATGCCGATGTGGCTGAGGCGCGAGATACTACTACTGACGCCCAGCACATTCGCTACGACCTCGTAGGTGACGGTGTGGCCACCGTGCAGCGAGGCCAAGATCTTGGTGCCATCGATAGCCACCGACGCGCGGTCGTCATGGCCGGCCTCGGCGAAGGCGAGGCCACGGTTGCCGGCCGAGTCCTCGGTGTAGGTCATGTATTCGTCGACGCCGACATTGACGTAGGTGAGCGGCAGCGGGAGAGGCTCCGGTGCGGCGTCGAGCACCTCGGTGGGGTCCTGCCCACTAGCGGCCTCGTCGAGGTAGTAGCGAGCGACTAGCCCGTCGTCGACGAGCACGCCGGGATGCAACACGATCGCGCCACCCTGACCAGAACCGCCGGTCGATGTGGTGCCCGCCGAGCCTCCCTGGCCACCACCTCCGCTGGTGCCGCCAGATCCGCCCAAACCGCCAGAACCGGTAGTGTCGTCGCTGCTGCAGGCCAACAAGAACACACTAGCGCACAGGCCCAGAGCGGCCACCGTCGGACGCCCTCGATTAGTCCAGTTCTTGCTGGTGCCGGTCATGGTGGAAGCCTAGCGATACAGATGTCCTCATAGGTGCTGGAGCCACCCAGCACCCCAAAACCGAAGTCGATCTCGTGTTGGCAGTCGCCGACCACGACCAGGTTGCCCTGGCTGTCGGTACCCAAAGCGCGGGGATCTTGATCGTCGTTGTCGCCGAACCGAAGAGAGCGGAGGTGGTCGCCGGCGGTCAACTCGAGCTTCACGACCACCCAGTCGTCGCTTCCTGCGCTCATGACGACGCCGCCGCCATAGTCGGTCGTGGCCTCCTGGGACACGGCGAACCACACGTTCCCTTGCCCGTCGACGGCAAGGCCACCAGGCTGCTGGTCCTCCGGTCCGATGAAGTGGTGCTTCCAGAGCAAGCTACCAGCCGAGTCGAGCTTGATCACGACGATGTCGTCCAGATCGGCGAAGGTCTCCTGCCCCGCAATATTGACCGTGCCGTTCCCGAGGCCGAGCACGACGACGTTGGTGCCGTCGATGGCCACCTCGTGCACTTCCTGGGTGCCGGTGGACCCGATAGGCACGATCCACTGCTGGACGTTGGAGCCATTCAGCTTGGCTACGAAACCGTCCTGCTCGCCCTCATCAGTCTGCGCCTGGCCGCCGAAATCGATGGTCTCGTCGAAGACGCCCCCCACGATGAGGTTGCCACTCTCGAGCGCCACATCGTTACCGTGGTCTATGCCGGACCCGCCGAAGGTGGCCCCCCAGGTGATGGTGCCGGACGGGTCGAGTCGAGCGACGAAGCCATCGTCATCGCTGGAGGACGCCTGGCCGGTGAGGGTGAGGGTGCCGTTGAAGTAGCCTGTGATCGCGGCATTGCCGGCGGCATCGACGTCGATGGCCAAGGGCCGCGTGATGCCAGCATCGCCGAGCCGCACGGCCCATTGGGCGACGCCAGCCGCGCTGATCTTGGCGACAAACCCGTCCCAGGTGCCCACCGCGACCAGCGGCGTCGACAGACCGCCGAAGTCGAGCGTGCCGTCGAAGGCACCCACCAGAACCATGTTGCCAGCGCCGTCCACCGCCACATCGTCGGCCCACGAATCGTTAGCGTCGCCATAGCGGGCGCTCCACAGGTGGGCGCCGGTCCCGTCGAGCTTGCCGATGATCACATCTCGCGCACCGTTCGCCCCGAGCGTGCTGCCGCCGAGATCCATCGAACCGGTGGCCTGGCCGACGAACACCGAGGTGCCGTCGCCGAGCACGTCGAGCCCCCAGGCGAGGTCGTTGGTGCCTTCGTGGCCGAAACGCAGACCCCAGAAGGGACAGCCCCCGTTGGGCGAGCCATCGCAGCTTTCGTCGAGAGGTGACGCGCACTCCTCGATCAGCGGCACGACCTGGCCGAAGCAGACCGTGAAGCTCTCGCCGCCAGGCTCACACATCTTCTGCCCGCCGTGACAGATCCCGATGCCGTCAGTCCCAGTTGGTCCGTCGTAGCAGTCGATCAACTCCCCAGGCGTACAGGTACAGCCGGCGTCGAGCTCGTTGATCTCGCCGTCGCAGTCCTCATCGGTGGGTGCGTTGCAGTCCTCCGCGACAGGCACCACCTCGCCTTCACAGGGTCCGTAGCCGTTGCCATCCTGGTCGCAGGTGGTCTGTCCGGCCACGCACAAGCCCACGCCTTCGGTACCGTCCTCACCGCTGTAACAGGGGGCCGTGGTGCCTGGCTCGCACACTCCGTCGCTGCCGCCAACAGTGGTGGTGGTCCCCTGACCACCCACGCCTTCGGAGGGATCGAGTCGGTCCCAGTCGAGCATGCAGGAGGCAGCCACGGCCATGGCCAGGCCGGCTGCCAAGAGGTTGCGAGAGGCGGAAAGACGCATAGGGCAAGCTCGCTCAACGTATCACGCCCATCAGGCGCTCAAAAGCGCCCGACCAGGGTGAGGCCTCCTGTCGACGGCCCGACGATGGGCGCCACCGTGAGTCTAGCCGAAGCGCTGTCGCCAGGCTCGGATGGGCCGCCGAAGATGACCATCGCCACCCCACCCACCAACAGCGCCGAGCCGGCAATCAAGCTGATGTTGGCCACCGTGGCTAGCGTGCGGCCATCGTCCACGCGGCCCTGCTCACTGACCGGACAGGTCACGCCGCCACACTCCTCGTCGAGCTCATCGAACTCCGACTTGGCCATGCTGGCGGTAACTGCAAAGACGCCGACGCCGGCCAGACCGAGGCCCGCCACCACGAAGCCGGCGATCCGCAATCCGCCGCCAGTATCCGCCTCGTCGGTCGTGTCCGGTCCAACGGGGGGCGCATCGGAATCGTCTCCACCACCCGCATCTTGGAGCGTCAAAGCCAGCGACCGGGTCTGCCCCGCTGGAACCTCGACCTCACGGTCGACCGATTCCTTCCCCGGCGCTCGCACCGACACCGTGACCATCCCTGGCTCGACCGCCATGGGCAGGCCGAAGCGAGCCACATCGAGCTCGCTGCCGTTGACCTGCACCACCGTGCCAGCCGGCGGCTCGGTAATGGCCACGATGAGCTTGCCGACGCGACGCTCGAGCAGAGCGAGCTCGGCAGCAGCGGAATCACGGGTGGGGACGTATTTCTCCTGAGTTTCCGCCTTGGCCGTAGCCTCCTCGACCGTGGCCTTCATTTCCTCGTAGGCCTCAGGCACCTTGCCGAGCTCCAGCAAGCAGCGGGCAATGTAGATTCGCGCATTGGGGCTGCCACTGGCCTCATGAGCTTGGCGGAACAGCGGCAGCGCCTCCTGGTGCTTCTTCGCCGTGAACAACTCGACCGCTTCGGCGAAGGTGGTGGCCGAGTCGGCTGCGATCGCTGGGCCGCTCCACGACAGCGCACACATCAGTGCACAAAGGACGAAGAACCACATTCTTCGCATCATAGCTCCTTCGGCTGGTACCCGGGGCCCTTGTGCTTGTCTGGCTTCGGCTTGGTGCGTGGCGGCGGCTTCGACTTGGCGTGCGCCGTGCTCGTCGAGCTGGGCTCGTGGTCAGGGGGCGTGCTCGACGGCACCGCGCTCTCCGTTGTCGCAGGCTCAGCCGAGGGCGCCGCGGCATCGGCCTGAAGCTCCTGCGGCCCAGCAGTCTTGTCACCAGGCGCTGGCGTCACACTCGTCTCGGTCGTGGCCGGTGCTGCCGCCGTGCCCTGATCTGGACCGCTGTGGCCTACCAAGTAGACGACCAGCCCGCCCAGGAGCATCGCGGCGGCCAGGAGCCCGAACCACATCGGGCGCCGGGACGGGGACTGCCCGGCCGCAACCCCAGCGTTGGTCGTCATCTCACCCTGAGGCTTGTCGGTGACCCTCGCGACCCCAGGGGTGGGCAACTCACTGACCACCGGCGGGTCATCTGAACGCAGCGTGGTCGCCGATGGGTTGGAGGTCGGCTGCGCCTCGAGCACCGGCTCGGGCAAGCTCTTGATGAAAGCCGCTACCCTCCGATGGGTGGCGATCTCGATCCCCGCGGCGCGGGCCGCCGCTTCGAGCTCGTCGGCGAAATCGGCCGCCGTAGTTGGACGAAATCTGGGCTCGACGCAAAGCGCCCGCATACAGACGCGGTCAATCTCCACCGGCACATCTGGGTTGATGGCACGCGGGCCATGCTGGGCGCCCTGCAGAATCATGTGGATCACCGCAGCCTCGCTGTCAGCGCGGAACAGACGCTTGCCGGCAAGCGCCTCCCAGAGAGCACAGGCGGCGGCGTAGACATCGGCGCGGCAGTCGAGCTCAGCGCTGCGCACCTGCTCAGGCGCCATATAGGCAATCTTGCCCTTCAGCTGGGAGCCACGGGTCGAGGTGATGCGCGCCTCGGCCCGGGCGACACCGAAATCGGTGATGCGCGACACGCCATCCTTGCCTACCAGGATGTTCTGCGGCGACACGTCGCGATGCACGAGCATCAGCGGCTGATCGTCAGTCCCAGTCAGCTCGTGGGCGGCGTGAAGGCCAGTGAGCAGGTCGACGAAAATCCGCAATATGACGTCGAGCGGAAGTCTCGCCCCCTGTTTGCGGAAGTAACGCCGCAGCTGATGGAGGGGCCGCCCGTCGACGTATTCCATGACCAGGAACATCCCCTCAGGCGCGGTCTGCACATCGATGACCGGCACCACATTGGGGTGGCGAATGCGCGCTGCGAGCCGCGCTTCGTCGAGGAACATGGCCTGAAAGTCGTCATCCGAAGCGATATGCGGATGCATCCCCTTGATGGCGACCAGCCGCTCGAAACCGCCTTCGCCGACGGCGCGCCCCAGATACACCGTCGCCATACCCCCAGACGCGATAGTCCGGATGGTCTCATAGCGGCCGAAACGAATGACCATCGCCGTCATCCTATCGGATAGCCACCGGTGGGGGAAACTGGAGGGTCAAGCTGACCGGCTCGCACCGCTGGCGAGGCCACCTCAGGTCGGATCGACTGGGGCGTCGCGGCGGATGGGCGTCCTGGCCCGCCGTCGGACGCCCAACCACAGGGCACCGAGCGCCAGCCACCATGGTGCACTCGGCCCATCGCGATCCGGAGCTCCGAGCGCGCAGCCGCCGCTGTCCTCGACAGATGGCGCATCGTTGCAGGTCAAATCTTGGCACAGCTCAGCTCGCACCGAGGCGAAGACGTCAGGATCGTCGGTGATGATCATGTCGACGCCGAGGTCGATGAGCAGCTTCATGCGCTCGCCGTTGTTCTCGGTCCAGACGTTGAGCGCGAGACCGCGGCCGTGAATCTCCGCGACGTCTGCCTCGTCGACCAGGACGGCCAGCAGGTTGAGCGCGTCAAAGCCCCGATCTTCTGCGAGCTGAGAGTCACCAGGCGCCAGGGTGAGCAAACCGGTATCGATGGTCCCATCCAGCTGCTCGATCTCGCTCAGCGCGTCGGCGTCAAAGGAGCTCACCACGATGGCCCGGTCGGTGGGGTCGCCGTGGATGGCCGCAACGACATCAGCCGCCATGGCAGCTTTGGCCGAGTCAGGACATTGGGGAACCTCGTTGATCTTCAACTCGATGTTGAAAGCCACGTCGACCGAAGCCAGCGCTTCGGTCAGCGTTGGGATGGTGACCCCTTGGCCCGCCAAGGCGGTCCCCGCTCCCGCATCGAGTGCCTGCAGCTCCTCCAGGGTGAGATCGCCGACGCAGCCGCTGCCGTCGGTGGTGCGATCGACGGTGTCGTCGTGGATCACCACCAGCACGCCGTCAGCCGAGTGGATGACATCGATCTCCACCATGTCGGCGCCCTCGACAACCGCCTGCTCGAGAGCGGGGATGGTGTTCTCTGGAAAAGGCGCGTCTGCGATGCTCAGGCCGGTACCACGGTGTCCACACCCGATGACGGTCTCGGCGTGACAAACGCAATCGGCGATCGCAGGACCGCTCCAACAAATCGTGGTGACGACTAGCCCGAAGGTGAGACTACGAGCAAGCCTGGTCGCGTTGCACCCCATCGCTGCCCTCTAGGGTACTGGCTGTGAGACGGGAGATCGACGTCTCTTGGTCGACGAGGCGGCAGGCCGGACGACGGTTCTTTGCCGCTGGCCTGGAACCATCGCCGGCGAGCGTTGTCGATCTGATGTGGCCTATTCCTGTCCATAGCCATGCGGCGCGCCACTCGCACGTCGTTGGATTTCCGCCTCGCCTTGAACATGGTGCCCACACTGATCATGGTGGTCGCCCTGTCGAGCGGGTCGGCTGGAATTGCCGCGGCGCTCTTCGCCATCGACAGCAACGCCCAATCCCAGTGGTTTAGCGCCCCCGCTTTGCCTCCCGCGCCGGTGCTTCGAGCCCACATCCGGCCACCAAGGCTCGTCAGCCGCCAACCTGAAGGACCGGTCGAGCGCAGCGAGTCATGGTGGCAGCCGACGAACCGATCCGGAAGCGCCGATCGCTGGAAATGGGCTGGCAGCGCTACAAGTCTACGACTTTCCAGCACAGGTGAGGGCTCGGCGCTGCAGCGGGGGACTCCACGACACGTGACTGTTGTAAGATGACGGCTCAGCCCCTGCTCTTGCGACGCCATGACAAAGCTCCTGCACGTCCCTCCCGACGAATTTCTGGTGGACTCCTTCAGGCTCGGCCGGGCGGTCTACCTGTCCGGTTTCCGACCTAAACACGCCATCTCGATCTGGCGAGGCGGCACCCCGGTGGGGCTGGGGGTCCACGCCTTTTTCCGTAGCCGCGGCGTCATGCTCAGCCACACCACCATCG
This sequence comes from Myxococcales bacterium, assembly GCA_030590865.1. Classification (GTDB taxonomy): domain Bacteria; phylum Myxococcota_A; class Polyangia; order Polyangiales; family Polyangiaceae; genus JAPYTK01. The sequence goes on from JAUVCD010000291.1 coordinate 10,817, forward strand.
CCACCGATTCCTACGTCGGGATCGCGAAACAAGCAGAAGTCACGGTGAAGAACCTGGAGCACATCGCCCAGGTCATCTGCCCCGAGGACGGACTGCTGATCGTCGACGACGTCTACGAGTCAGGGCGAACCATCAAGCGGGTGGTCGAGCTGCTCCGCAAGATGGCACGAGCCAATGCTCCAAAGGAGATCGTGGTGGCCGCCGTCCACCACAAGCCGGGGCGCCGCCGCTACGACGAGCTACCGGTCATCGCGCTCGAAGAAATCGCCGAGGACGTTTGGATCGACTACCCCCACG
>JAUVCD010000959.1 GCA_030590865.1 Myxococcales bacterium
AGCGCCGCAGCGTCTGGGGGAGCGAACTCGGGATCCCACTGGTGATCTGGTTCTGGTACGAAACCCGGCTCGAGCTCGAGGTCGAGCTCGATGTCGAGGTCGAGCTCGAAATGGCCGTCGTCGATCGGCGGTTCACCGCTCCTCGACGCTCCTGAGACTATCTGGAGAGCCTCGATGGCCTGCCGCATTTCCCCGGCGGTTTGAAAACGATTGCGCCGATCCCACTGCAGCGCCCTGTCGATGACCGTAACCACCTCCAGGGGCAAATGAGGTGCAGCCCGGGCAATCGATGGCGCTGGCTGGGTCGCTGCCAGCACGTAGGACTCTTGCTCGCTCGAGCCGCGGTGAAGGCGTTTGCCGCTGAGGGTGCTGTAGAGCGTTGCGCCCACGGCGTAGATGTCGGCGCGAGAATCGACCTGCTCGCTCATCCCCAGCGCCTGCTCTGGGGCCATATAGGCGGCCGTGCCCATGGCTACCCCTGCACGGGTCACGTCCCGTCCCGGCTCGCGGACCTGGGCTACGCCGAAATCGAGGACCTTTACCTCGCCGTCGTCGGTGATGAAGATGTTCGATGGCTTGATGTCCCGATGGACGATTCGCTGGGCGTGAAACGCCTCCAGAGTCTCCAACACGCGTGTCGCGATGGGCAGCACTTGCTCGACCGTCAGCTGGTCGTTACGGCCCCGCCACAGCTCCTCGAGGGTCTCGCCTTCCAACAGCTCGATGATGAGAAACGGCTCGCCCTGCTCGGTGACATCGTCATCGAAAATCCGCACGCAGCCGGGGTGATCGACCTTCTTGGCCACGTACCCCTCTCGCAGAAAGCGTTCCCGCAGATCCGGATCACCCGCCAGCTCGAGGTGCATGATCTTGAGCGCCGCTTGGGAGCCATTACGATGGGTGGCTGCAAAGACGGCGGCCATGCCGCCCAACCCGAGCAGCTCATCGAGCCTCCAGGTGGCGCGCACCTGGGATCCAACGCGCGCAACGGCCTTGTCGTAGGGGCTCTCGCTGGCTGGTTCTCCGCCAGGGGACGACAAGAAATCCTCGGGCACGGGCTGTTCTCCACCAGGCCTAGATTGGTCGTGGTTCCGCCCAGCATAACCCGATTAGGGCGAGGAATCGTACGGCCTTGCGGTGAGCCAGCGCCTCAGCCGATCTTGCCGATGACAAGAGCCTTCCTCCTCGGGCACTATGGGGGGCAGTGGAAGCTCAGATATGGGTGCTGATGGCTGCTACTGGCGTGGTGGTGTCGCTACTTGTCTGGTGGCTCATCCGCTGGAGCAAGGAGGTCAGCCAGCGTATCGATGTGGCCTGGGAGGCGGCTGCGGCGCGAGTCGCGGGCACCTTCCAGCGGCGAGCCGGTCCTTGGTACGACCGGGCGAGGCGCATCGACGCCCAGGTGGGCGGAATCGCGGTCTCGGTGGACCACTATACGGTCAGCACCGGCAAGTCCTCCCAGACCCTCACGCGGCTACGAGCGCCGGTGCCCCATGCGGGAGCCTTGCAGCTCAAGGTCTACCCGAGACATCTGCTGTCCGGGCTCGGTCGGGCACTCGGCTTCCAAGACGTGATTACCGGTGATGTGCAGTTTGACGCGGACTTCGTGGTCAAAGCTTCAGACGAGCAGCTGGCCCGCTCTTGGCTGACGCCCGCTGTGCGTGAGGCCATCCGCCAATCGGCCAAATACGGGTTCAGCATCAAGGACGGCGAGCTCAAAGTGCAGCTCGGCGAGCTCGACACCAACAGCGATCGGCTCACCGCGGCCATTAATGCGACTGCCGTGCTGGCCGGTACCGGTCAGGCGCTGGTCGATCGATGGGAGCAGTTTGCGACGAAGCAGCATGGGTCGCTCTGCACCGGTGGGGAAGGCAAGCTGCGGATCGAGATCGACGAGCGCAGCGTGCCGCTGCGGATTGATGCCACGGTGGACGAGGAAGCAGGCACGGTCACTCGTATCCGGGCCCGAGTGCTCGACGCCGATGCCGAGCGTTACGAGCTGGCCAGGGAGCTCGAGGCTTTGGACAGCGAGCTTCGTCCCTTGGCGACCGAACAGATCGCCCTGCCTGAGCACTTCGTGCTCGCCTCGAGCGCTCCAGAGCAGACCGCTCGTCGACTCAGTCAGGCGGTGCGTGACCGGCTATCGACGCTCGCTCCTCTGCGTATCGAGTCGGACGGTGAGGACGTTACCGTGGTCTTGGCTGGCATGGAGACCGACGATCGGCGGCTTCAGGAGGCGGTTGACGTGGCCACTGCCCTGGCCGCCGAAACGGGCCAGGGCGCCTATCGGTGAGCAGGGGCGTTCCTTGGCGCGCCAGCCAGGACGACACCAGGGGCTCCCGAAAGCCGCGGTCGCGACTTTCGGGAGCCCGATCGGCTGCCCAGAGGGGTCGCGAGCACGCGCAGCGTGCGGAGCGGCCCCCACCCCACGGCAGCCCCCTCTGACAGGGTAGTTGTCGCTTCCGCTTCCCCCACGCGCTCGCGTCCGAGCACGACCCCGAGCCCGATCGTTTGGTCTAGGTCGGGGTCGGAAGCGGGAGGGAGGCGGGGTCGAGCGGGGGGGCGTGCGCGTGGGGGAAGGGGGCTCGAGGAGGGCGGATGGCTGTCGGCAATGGGACTCGCGCTGCGGGGGCTGGTGTCCATCGTCTAACACCGCGTGGCGCGTCGGGCCGCGGCGGGGCCCGTCGGCGGGGCGGGGGGCCCCGGCGCGGCCCGGCGCCCCACCAGGAGGG
>JAUVCD010000903.1 GCA_030590865.1 Myxococcales bacterium
AGGAGGATGGGAAGAGTTTGCGACCAACAACCCATCACCAACGGGGTTGATAGGTGTTTCTATGGGCTCCTAAAAGCAGCCAATCCAGCCAGAGACGCGTGGTTGGGGGTCGTGACGGCGGATTTGGGTGCGATTGTGCACCTGAGCACGGATGGATGTTTTCTCGAGGAAGAGGAACCTTCGCGTTGGTCGTGGATTTCCGCGATGTCGCCAGTCGTTGGACGCAGGTCGGCGTTCGCGGCGGAAGAACTCGTCGCTGGGAGCGCCGTTGCCCATTGGCATGGGCTGCACTATCGAACGGGCATGAGTGGCGCCGACTCAGGCCGCGTCGGCAGCTGCTGTTGCCGAGTCATGGGCGTGTGGCAGTGGCAGACTCATCTGCTCGACGGGCGGTCCCCGGTTGCGCACCAGCACCCGGCCCTCGGAACTCAACCCCAGAGCCGTCAGCACGGATGCAATGGCGTCCCAACGCGTCACCACCGCCAGCACCTCGAGCCGGCCCGACCCGCACACGCGGCAACGAGCGGCGCCCTCACCGAACACGTGCCGCAGTAGCTCGGCACGCGGTATCCATCGGTCAGGCCCACCGTTGCCAACAGCCGGGCCAAACAGCCGTAGCTGCTGGGAGCGTGACTGCCTGCGTGCTCTCGCGTCGGCGACAGCCTGCGGCGATGGCCGAAGCCATCCTTCCGTCACCCCAACACTTGGCCACCGGTTGGCGTCCCATAAAGTCGATGAGTACTTCGTTCGCGCGATGCAGCGCTCGCTCACCCTCCAGGTAGCTCATGGCCGACTTGAGCCCATCCTCTGACAACTCGGCAATAGCCCCCTGTGTCAGGGAAGTTGTCGCCTCAGTTGATCTACTCTCTGGGGGCGAGACAGCAACATAAACAGGATGAAATACTCGAAGGTCTTTCAGGCGAAGATGGTTCAGAAGCTGGCGTCCCCTGGGGGGTTCACTGCTAACGCCCTGGCGGTGGAGACCGGCGTCTCCCAGTCGACTCTCTCGCGCTGGCTCCGCGAAGCCCGTAACGTGGGCACGATGAGCAGGCCCAAGACCAAGAAGTCAAAGACAAAGAAGAAGCCATGGACTTTCCTCGAGAAGATGCGGGTTGTCATCGAGGCGAGCGAGCTGGCGGACGAGGACCTCGGTGGGTTCCTGCGCCGCGAAGGCATTCACGAGGTTGAGCTCGAGGCTTGGCGCAAGGCCGCGCAGGATGCGCTGGGTGTGACCGGAAAACGCGCCAAGAACAAGAAGTCGACCGCGGAGAGCAAGCGGATCAAAGCTCTCGAACGGGACCTGCGCCGCAAGGACAAGGCCCTTGCCGAGGTGTCAGCACTCCTGATCCTCAAAAAAAAAGTGGACGCGCTCTGGGGGGACGAGGACGACGACACGAACGAGAAGACCGGAAAATGACCACCCGCCTCATCGAGGAAGCCGTGGCGGCCGGTGCGCGCCTGAGCGAAGCCTGTGCGACCGCAGGGATCAGCGCTCGCACCCTGCAGCGCTGGCGTGCCGGCCCCGGGGAAGACATGCGCTGTGGTCCGCACACCGAACCTGCGAACAAGCTGTCAGCGGCCGAGCGTCAACATGTTCTCGATGTGGCGAACTCGCCGACGTTCCGTGAACTGTCCCCCAAGCAGATCGTGCCCCGGCTGGCCGACGAGGGGAAGTACATCGCCGCAGAGTCGACGATCTATCGCGTGCTGCGAGAGGCGGGGCAGCTCGCCCATCGTGGTCCAACCAAGGCGCCTGTGCGCCACCGGCCGATCCCGTACGTGGCCACTGGCCCCAACCAAGTTTGGAGTTGGGATATCACCTACCTAAAGGCTCCAGTGGCCGGCACCTTCTTCTACCTGTACCTGGTCACCGATGTATGGAGTCGCAAGATCGTCGGCCTCAGTGTGCATGATCGGGAGTGCAACGAACTGGCGGCGGCGCTCATCGAGAGTGCATGCAAGGTCGAGGGGATCGAGCCGGGGAACCTTGTGCTTCACTCGGACAACGGCGGGCCGATGAAGGGCGCAACGATGCTGACAACCCTGCAACGCCTCGGCGTCGTGGCATCCTTCAGCCGACCGAGCGTGAGCAATGACAACCCGTATTCCGAGGCGCTCTTCCGTACGATGAAATACCGGCCGGTGTACCCGCGAGGTCCTTTTGCGTCGTTGGATTCCGCACGACAGTGGGCGATCGGTTTCGTGCTCTGGTACAACACCGAGCACCTGCACAGCGGGATCTGCTTCGTCACACCGATGGACCGGCACTGCGGGCGTGACCCCGAAATCCTCCGGAAACGAGATCTGGTCTACCAGGCAGCCCGTCGCCGGAGACCGGCCCGCTGGTCCGGCTCTACCCGAGACTGGACCCCGGTGGGCGAGGTCTATCTCAACCCGGAGCGACACGCTCCCATCTCCGACCCGATCATGCTTCAGGCAGCGTGACGATGACTTTCACGCGACAACTACTTTGACACCCACCGAAACAGCCTCAGCTGCTGGGAGCGTGACTGCCTGCGTGCTCTCGCGTCGGCGACAGCCTGCGGCGATGGGACCACCCGCCGTCTGAGTGAGGAGCGCGCTGCGAGACATTCGTGGTATCGGAGTAAATGCACCCGGGGCCGCGGGATGAGTGCCATCAGCTTCGTCATGAAGTCGATACCCGAGAATGTTACCACCTCCGTCCCGTCTCTCCAGCGCCGTTTCAGGCGATAGGCAATTCGCCCATCCGTGGTACGTGAGATCCTCTCGGCACTGACCGGCGGAGCGAGGATGTAGCGACAGACTCGTTCCAGTCTGCGTTGGTCGCGAGCAGGAACGCGCACACCAGCGTGAAGAGCCTGCCCCCGCGAAAGCGGGGGTCAAAGCCGTGTCCGGTATCCGCGACTCTCCGTCCGATTCTGTTGCAACCAAATACCCCGAGTGGCTGACACGCCGTCCCGCATCGTCACCGACAGCAACCACCCCTTGCATGGACGCCGCGAGGCTGCCCCCGTCGAGCGCAAGAACGTGATAGTGCAGAGTCGATTGCAGCGCTGAGCCGGCGCGTTGAAT
>JAUVCD010000621.1 GCA_030590865.1 Myxococcales bacterium
CGCCAGCGGCGGCCAAGGCGGAGCTGTCGAGGGCGGCGGCGGTGCCGGAGGGGCCATCGGTGGCGCCGGCGGCAGTCTTGGAGGCGGCGGCGCGGGGGGTACCGGCGGGAGCTGACGGCAGTTCACCCGTCCGACCGGTCCCTGGGCCTTGATGCGGGCTGTCCGCCCCGAGATGGCCGGCTTAGAAGTAGATGATCTTGACGGACTTCTTCATGTCCGCGGCGACCTTGAAGCTGGCGCCTGAGAAGTTGGGGCGGTTCGTCAGGCCAATCGAGTCGTAGTTTGAAACGCCAACACCCTCGGTGGGCAGGATGATGCCCTTGTCGATTTTCCCGTCCCGGTCCTCATCGTGATGAATGGTCACCGCATAGGTACCCTTGGGCAGGTTCTCGAAGACGGCCCAGGACGACTTCTCGGTGACGGCCATGACCTTCTGCCGGTAGAAGCGCTCGAACTTCTCGTCAGGAATCGACCCCTTCTTGTTGTAGAGGGAGAACTGGACGACACCTTTGGAGTTGCGCAGCGCATCGACACGAACCGTGAGTGAGACGGTCTCTTGCTTCTTGGCCTCGGCGCCCGGGGGGGCGACCAGTAGCAGCAATACGGCCGTGAGCGCCTTGACGAGCCACCTCAGTGGGCGTGCTCGCTGAGACAGCACCGCTCCGATCGTGGTTCTGGGCGTGACCTGGAAGGGTTCTTTGTCTAGCGTCATCTAAGTAAGAGGTTGCTCACTTAGAACCAACTGTCAAGCGAACAGGTGCTCGGTGAACCGCCTTGTTCCATCTGAGCTCGCCTCCGTGACGTGAACAGCCCGGCCGGGCTCAGGGCTACGGCATGGGGATGAGCGAGTTCAGGTACTCCTCCACCCAGGTGTAGCCGCAGGCGGTCGTCTCGCTACCGTCGGCAGGGTCGTTCGGATCGAGCCCCTGGGCCGTCTCCCAATCATCGGGCATGCCATCGTGATCCGTGTCCGTGGGTGGCGTGCCGTCCTGGACCGTGATCCAGCCGCCTACCTCGTCCTGGCTGTCGATGATCTGCCCGGTCCCGTCGCGCACCGATTGGATCACCCGCTCATCAATGGCATCCCGCTGCGGGACGATGGCACCGACGTGGTCCAGCACCAGGTCGTAGGCGTCGGTGGCGGACTGGTCCGTGATCCCAGAGGGCTCCAGCGCGGGCACATCGGAGCGCACCTGATCGCCAGCGGCGTTCGAAACGAGCAGCCACTCGTCCCCCGTGTCCGTCGGCCGCAACGGACCGATGTTGCCTGCCACGTAGACCTTGCCGCCTGCCCAACAATCCCCGATGCGGATGCTCCAGTCCGAGGTCGTGGATGGGCCTGCCTGGTAATAGTTGCCGATGACGTTGCTGAAGCTCGGGGTGTCGCTGTGACAGTTGGACAACCCCGTCGCCGCGCCCCCCCAATCGTACATCACGTTGTTGATAATCTCCGATGAGGTGTCGTCACTCATCAACGGGTTACGCGCGTTGTTGTGCGCCATCAGCGAGTGGTGAATGCTGACTCGGTGGCCGCCAGGCCCCACCAGCATCCCCATGCTGTGCGGCCCCTTGCTGTGCAAGCTGTCGTGTAAGGCCTCGCTGGTGATAGTCCACTGCACCGTGGTGTCGTGGGTGGGGTACCAATGAGTCAGCGTCTCGTCGATGGCCCAGCTGAGCGAACAGTGGTCGATGATGATGTCGTGGGGCGGCTCCGTCTGGTGGGCGATCCCAAGGGCGTCGCGATTGTCCCCGGCCGGTCCGCTCGGGTCGTCACCCACCCGAATACGCAGTCCCCGCACGATGACATCGTGGGTGCTGATGTTCAGCGCAGCGCCGCGAATGACGATGCCGTCGCCAGGGGCGGTCTGGCCCGCAATCGTGACGTAGGGATCGCGGATCCGCAGGTTCGATGACGTCTCGATCGTACCGCCCACGCGAAACACCACGATGCGCGGTCCTTCGACGTCGAGGGCCTCCTGCAAGCTACCAGGGCCGGTGGGGTCGAGCGTAGTGACCTCGATGACCTGGCCGCCTCTGCCGCCCGGCGTGGTCGACCCAAACCCCTCCGCCCCGGGAAAGGCCCGAACCTCAGGGCAGCCGGCGTCGGGGGCGCCATCGATCCCAGCGTCGGCCGCGCCGCCCTGCCCCCCGTCGGGAACGGACGCATCCCCAGCGTCCGCTGGCGGCTCACCGCCAGGCAGCACAGAATCGCCTTCACACGAAAGCGCCGCAACCGCCAAACCCACCATGCCCACAGCCGCGAAGGCTGACACTGCCTTGCTTATCTTCAGATGCGCCATCAGGCCTAGATCGTACCCCATTCGCCCTGGCAAGAGCATGGTCCGCAAGAACGGTCCGCTACCGTCTTCGTGACACCCAGCGATGGGACGAACAACCCCTGCCGCGAATTGAACACCTTCGATTCCTATGACTTGTGCAGGAGAACTTCCGCCTTCGTGCCAATAGGGCGTGGATGACGCCCATCGCGGGCACGCTAGGGCATTTGGCGACAGGGGTGCTCGCTAGGGATGGGCATGTGGACAGCCTGGCCGTCGCTCCACACGACGGGCACCCGTGGCCAGATCGTGCGCAACAGCTCGCAGCGGTCGAGGTAGAAGGCGCCGAGCTCCCACACCAGGCTGCTGCCGAGCTCGGTGGCCGCATAGAGCTCGTGGTCTTCGAGCAGCAAATGCACCACCGGGCCGTGAATCCGGCTGTGCGCGAGGCGGGTGCCGTCCCGGAGGTTCCACAAGCCAACGTCGCCATGGGCATAGCCGATGATGAGCGTATCCATCGGGCCGGTGAGCATTCGCACCGGCTCGCTCGATGGCGTCAGCTCCAGCAGGCGTCGCGAGTCGATCGCGCCGCCACCCGTTCCGCGGCCTTCCTCGGCTGGGCTCGGAGCCATTTCTCGGAGCTCGATGTTGCCGTTTCGGAAGCCGATGATGAGCCAGTCGCGAAGCTCCTCGTCGCTCTTGGCCGTGTGCCAGTGGAGCGCCCGGATGCCGACGGTGCCATCGTAGCGCGTCCGTTTCCGCCCGGTGGCATCAAAGACCAGGACGTCCGTTCGGGTGGCTACCAACAAGCGCCCGGGCCCCGACCCGAGGGCCGTGGGCTTGCCGTCGACCATCAACTGCTGGGCACTGCCCTGCTGGTCGAGCACCCACACCTCGTCGGCACCGCGCCCGACACAGCCTTCAGGTAGCGCGACCAGTTGCGCCAGTCCGACGATGGGCTGCCGTGCGATCATGCGATCGGCGCTGGGATTCCAGATCTCGAGCTCGTCACCGAAGGACTGGAGGCACAGGTGGTTGACGCCGGTGTCGGTGCTCTTGGTCGGGCTCGGTGACGCGAATCGCGTTCGCTGCTCGAGGGCCTGGCGGAGCTTGGCGCCGATGCCGGCCGGCAAAGAGCCACCAGCTGGCGCGGGCTCGGCGGATCGGGGCGGACGGAGCTGTTGCCAACCTCGATGGGACAGCAAGCTCGGCGGGGAGTCGAGCAACACCGGTGCGTGCCAATGGGGTCTGCGCGTGTCGACGTTCCAGACCCGCACAGTGCGGTCGTCACCGACCGTCGCGGCAAGCTTGCCGTCTTGGCGAAAGGTGATGGCGTTGACCTCGTTGCGATGGCCCCGTAGCTCGCTGTGCTCGCCGCTCGCGACGGTCCAGATGCGGGCGGTCTCGTCAGCGCTCGTCGTCCCGACGTGCTCGCCGTCCGGATGAAAGGCCACGCCATAGGCGCGGCCGCCATGGGACCCGATCACTCGGCTGGTGGATGACGCGCCGGGCTGAAGCTCCCATAGCCGCAACGTCTTGTCCCAGCTCGTCGACGCCAACCACGTGCCGTCCGGACTGAAGGCCACATTCCTGGCGGCATCGTCGTGCCCCTCGAGCACCTTCAGCTGACTGCCGCTCGAGGCGTCCCACAGGCGCACCGTCTTGTCCCAGCTGGCCGACGCAATGCGCTTGCCGTCCAGGCTGAAGGCCAAGCCCAACACCGGCGCGGTGTGCCCCGTCAGTTTGCGAGGCTTGGCGCTACCTCGTGCATCCCACAACCACACGGCTTCATCCGCGCCCGCCGAGGCGATGCGCTTGCCGTCGGGGCTGTACGCCAAGGCCATCACGCTGGCACTGTGGCCCTCGAACACCCGTGGGTTGTCGCCGCCCTGCAAGTCCCACAGGCGTACCGTCTTGTCGTGGCCCGCCGATGCCAATTGCTCGCCGTCTGGGTTGAACCCCACGCTCCTCACGGCATCGCCATGCCCCTCGAGCACCTGCAGCTGACTGCCGCTCGAGACATCCCACAGGCGCACCGTTTTGTCCCAGCCCCCCGACGCGATACGCTTGCCGTCAGGGCTGAAAGCGACGCTCAAAGCTGCGGCGTCATGACCCTCGTGCGCACGGGGCAGGGCACGGGCCAGCGCGTTCCAGAGCCGCACGGTCTTGTCGGCGCTGGCCGATGCGAGCTGCTTGCCATCGGCGCTGAACGATAGGCTCCACACGGCGGCGCCGTGCCCTCGGAGCACCCGCAGCTGGACACCGCGCTGCGCGTCCCAGAGGATGATGGTCTTATCGGCGCTCGCCGATGCGACGCGCTTGCCGTCGGCATCGAAGGTAATGCCCAGCACCCTGTCCCGGTGCCCGGTGAGCACGTGCAACTGTTTGGCCTGGCCTATGCTCCAAAGCCGCACAGTCTTGTCGGCGCCTGCCGATGCGAGGCGTTCGCCGTCGGGACTGAAGGCGACCGCTTGTGCAGCGGCACGATGCCCGGCGAGCACCAGCTCTTGCCGCCCCTGATCGACGCTCCAGAGGCGCACGGTCTTGTCGGCGCTCGCCGATGCGATGTGCTTGCCATTGGGGCTGAACGCTACGCTGCCGACCGCATCGCCGTGCCCCTCGAGCACCCGCAGCTTGCCACCCCGTTGCGCGTCCCACAACCGCACCGTCTTGTCGTAGCTCGCCGAGGCCAGCGTCTTGCCGTCAGGACTGAAGGCCAGGCTCCACACGGCATGACGGTGGCCCTCGAGCTGGTGGAGCAGCTTGCCCGAGGTGGCATCCCAGAGGCGAATCTGACCTCCCCAGGTCCCTGTGGCGATCCTCTTTCCGTCGGGCGAATAGGCTGCTGAGAAGACCTGGTCCTCGTGACCTCTCAGCACCACTGGGGTGGCGCGCGTCGCGATGTCGAGCAAATGTACCGCTCCGTCTTGGCAGCCGGCGGCCACCCGCGAACCGTCAGGCGACAGCGACACGGCGTAGACGACGCTGCCCAGGTCCTTGCGCCAGACGAGCGGCTCCCGTTCGAGCCGCCACCAAAGGGCTCGCGCCGCTGCGGACGGGGCGTCTTGCTTCTCCACCGCCTCCCGCAACCGGGCGCGTGCCTGCAGGAGATCGCCCTGCTCCAGCGCGGCGACCGCCGCTTCACGCAGCGTCGCCGCGCGCTGGCGAAGGGCCTTGGCGCGCTGCAGCTGCGCCTCTGCGCGATCGCTCTCGGCCTGCACCCGCTGCTCGTCGGCCGTGAGCTTCTGCCAGTAGATGATGACCGCTATGGCCACCAGCGAGACCATGGCGACCGCCACCACGCCCCGTCTCAGCCACCGCCGATGGACGGCCCGGGCGCGCGCCGTATCGAGAAACCGCCTCACCGTCGAGGGCAACTCGCTCGTGCAGCGCTCCGCCATGCGCTGCGCATCGGCGAGTGCGTCTGCTTGCCAAAGCTCCTGCGGC
>JAUVCD010000939.1 GCA_030590865.1 Myxococcales bacterium
GTCGTCATCGAGAGCGTCGATAGTGCTGTCGGCATCAGTGTCGTTGAGTGGATCGGCCGGATTGCTCGGGTTGGTGACCTCATCGGTGTCGCTGATGGTGTCGCCGTCGGTGTCGATGTCCGTGACATTGGTGCCCAGCGCCGTCTCGTCAGCATCGCTGATGCTGTCACCGTCGCTGTCCGAATCGGTGTCGCAGGCGTTGCCCTCGCCATCTTGGTTGGCATCCGCCAGGGTGCGGGCGGTCGCGCCACTCGCACCAGCACCGTGATTGGCGTCGAGGGTGAGGTTGGTGTCGTCGGTGAGGGTCAGGACGAGGAAGCTCTCGCCACCGATCTCGATCACCCCGCCCACGAACAGCTCGGTGGTGAAGAGGGTCCCCGTACCGGTCACGGCTGCCGTGACCGCGGTCACCGTCATGGTGCCGGTGAGCTGCGTGAGATCCGTGGTCGACTGGTCGAGGCCGACGCAGTTGTCGACGCTGTCGTCGATGCCGTCGTTGTCGCCGTCCGCCGCCTGGGCGACGACCGGTGCGAGCGCCAGGGTCAGCGCCACGGCGGCGACGATGGCGAGCCCTCGACCCAGCGAGCTGCGGGGCTGTTGCAGTGACGACTGAAGCGACCAGGAAAAACGAAAGCGATTCATGGATGTCATCCCGACGGCCCGGACCGCGGACCGTACAAGCTCCTCAAGCGAGCAGTTTGACGTCAGTCTACAGGCATTCTTTTTGCCGGGCTCACGTTTTTTTTCGGCCCATTTCGCAAGGTTGCTTCTGGGTTCCGCGCTCGGCACGATCCTCTGCTAACCTGTGCCCGACGGTTGGCCCTGCCGGGCACGGCGACCGTTGCGCGACGCCCTCAACAAGTGATCTCGAGGTGGCATGGCTACGATGAGCTGGACACGCAGGTTTCTCTGGATTGCCTTCGTCGGCGGGGCGCTGACGATGCTCCCGGATTGCTCTTCCGAGCCACCAGAGACGACCGCTGGCGATGAGGGTGCGCTGCCGAGCGACGGTAGTCATGTCCAGGGCGTGCTGGGGCAGCGCTACGCCACGGCACGGCTCACCGCCATTGCCGCCAAATTCCCAGGGGTGCTCGACCCCCGCTGGCAGGACGACGACTTGGTGAAGCCAGCCGCTCCGACAGCCACCGTGCAGCTCGGCGTGGGCACGGGCCGGGCCACGAGGCTGCGGGACAACGCCTCGCAGATGACCATCACCTTCGAGCTAGTCGGCCCCGAGGCCGCCGCCCAACCCGCCGTCACTGTCGGTAACACGGTGCTGCACGCCGGTGCCGGCCCCATGGGCTCCGATATAGTGCAACAGACCTACGGTGCTGGCATCGAAGATTTCGTCTTCTTCACCTCCGAGCCTGCGGACAAGACGCTGCGCTACCAGGTCGACGTCAGTGCGGTGGCAGGGTTGCGGTTGGTCTCCAATACTCTGGAGATGCTCGACGCTCAGGGCGTGCCGCGGTTGCGCGTGGCGCCGCCCTATCTCGTCGACGCGACAGGCGCTCAGATCGACGCTCGGCTGGCGCTCTCGGATTGCCACTACGATACTAGCCCGGCCCCCCCCTGGGGACGGTCGGTCGTCCCACCTGATGCCCGCGCTTGCCAGCTGACGGTGAGCTGGCCCAGCGACGGCGTCGCCTACCCAGCGCTGATCGATCCGGCCTGGGAGTCGACCAACAACACCATGGTGTCGGCGCGAATCGATCACAGCGCCACAGCGCTGAGCCCGGGCGAGGACGACAGCATCGTGCTGCTCGCCGGCGGCTACGATCCGGCGGGCAATGCCCTCGACACCGCTGAGCTCTATCACCCCCTCAGCCGCACCTTCGCCATGACCGGCTCGCTCACCACCGCTCGGGGAGAGCACGCGGCCACGAGTCTGAGACTCACCACGGTGAACTCCCAAGGCGAACCGATCCTACTCTCTGGCGGCCGCGACCAGACCGGTGGCAGCGCCATCAACACCTTCGAGGCCTACAACCCGAATACCGGCCTGTTCGGTGCAGAAGCCGCCGCCGGTGGCCCGCGAGCTGGCCACACCGCCACCCTGCTGGCCAACGACCATGTCCTCCTGGCCGGTGGCGCCGCAGTCGGCAGTCCGCTCAACACCTATCAGACCTACGATTTCGTGGCGTTCTCCGGCAACCAACCCACCAGCACCCAAAACGCGCTGTGCTGCATGGCCTCACCACGGGTCTATCACACCGCTTCGATGCTCAGCACCAGCAAGGTGTTGATCGCAGGGGGCATGAACGTGTCGCTCAACGCCACCAACAGCGGCGAGCTGTTCGATCCCCAAACCGACACTTTCGGGGCGGTACTGGCGGCTGGCGGCGCCAGCACGCAGATGCTCGTGACCCGCATGCGTCACACCGCGACAGTGGTCCCGCTCAGCAATTCGGCCGAGGACCTGGTTGTCCTCATCGGGGGAACGAACGGTCAAGCCGAGGGGCAGTTCTGGAACACCATCGACATGTATCGCGATGGCGCGGCGGCAACGACGGGCTTCGACATCCAGGGCGTCCCGGTTCAGGCCAATAACTCACGGGCCGACCACAGCGCCACGCTGCTACCCACCGGGGAAATAGTGCTGGCCGGCGGGCGCGACGGCAACGGTTCGCTGACCGCAGCGGAGCGGGCGATCTACAACGCGCCCGGCAAAGCCTTCAGCTTCCAGCTCTTGCCGTCGATGGCCACCGAGCGACACGGACACGCCGCGCTGCTGGTCAACGCCGGCCACACCAGCGCCGCGGGTCAGGCGGTCCTGGTCACCGGCGGAGACGACGGCAACCTGGGGGCGCTGGACAGCGCTGAAGTGCTCATCAAGAACGACG
>JAUVCD010000349.1 GCA_030590865.1 Myxococcales bacterium
CGGCGCGTCACCGGTCCAATTGCCCAGGTCCGGTGGCGGCAGCTTTGGACTCTCGCTGCCCCCTGCGCCCCCGTCACCTCCTGCGTCCCCGCCACCCCCTGCGCTCCCGCCAGCTCCGGCCGACCCGCCAGTGCCGGCTTGCCCCGACGGCTGGGAATCGTTACCGCATGCGGTCGAGATGAGCAGTGACGCCACACCCATCCAACTCGTCATCCATCGGTTCATCGTGACATTGTACACTTGGATGGCGCGGTGAGCCGCTCAGAGGGCCAATGCCATCGGCGTCCTGCTAGTGGAAGACTGAAGAAAGTCGAAATACTCCTTGACCGATCCTGGTGGATCATTCGCCAACGGTGCGCATCTCCAATGGGTGCGGCCATAACAGCGTCAGGTGCCGCGCTGTGCCGCCCACGCGCCGAAAACCGCCTTTGAGGTGCCGAGGCTCTCGAAATGGCCACCCTGGTGTGCTGAGAGGGGCGCCAGAGCGCATGCTATGAAATAGAATGAATGCACCACTTCATGTGACGACCTACGTCAATGACTTGCCGCTCATGCTGCTGCTTGCTCGAGAGGAGACAATGGTCGCCTATGGGAGCACGAGCGGATCTCCGGCGGCGCTGTCCGAGGGAGCGACGACGTCGGAATCGAAGCCGGAATCGGAGCCGGAGGAGGCGTTGGACTGGAGCCAGGTGCATCAGCGTATTGTGCAGCTTGGCGCCGAGCGGGGGGCTCACGAACGGGAGCTTTGTCATTGGTTGGTCGCGGCCGAGCGCCTCAACGTGTACCGGCGCACCGGTTACGCGAGCTTGCGCGAGTATGTCGAGCGGGTGGTTGGGCTCAATGGACGACAGACCGAAGAGCGATTGAGAGTGGGGCACGTGCTGATCGGCCTACCATTGCTCGATTCAGCGCTCCGGTCAGGACAGCTCTGCTGGTCGGTGGCGCGCGAGCTGTCGCGGGTGGCCATCGAAGAGACTGAACAAGCATGGATCGACTGGGCGAAAGGTCGACGTAGCCGAGAGGTCGAGCAGGCCGTGGCCGCACGGCAGCGCGGCGACCGTCCTGAAGACCGCGCTGACCCGTCGCTCATCAAGCACCGCCTCAGGTTTGAGGTGCGAGCCGAGACGATGGCGTTGTTTCGCGACCTGCAGGCTGCCGTGCGGCGCGATCTCGGTGGCCCGGTCGACGACGACATGCTGCTTTACGAGATTGCGCGGCGGGCGCTCGGTGGCCCGCGGGACGAGGGGCACGCCAGCTATCAGATTGCCGTGACGACCTGTGAGTCCTGCGGACGAACGAGCATCGATGCCGGCGGGGAGAGCTACGACGTGGAAAGCTCGGTGGCAGAGATGGCCGCCTGCGATGGCCAACAGGTGGGATCTGTGGATGGTGGTCAGCACGGTCATCAGCAACCGGGACCTCAGCAAGGGAGTCATCAGGAAGGAAGGCGTCAGCAAGTCGGCCCCCACGTATCTCCTAAGAGCTGTCAAACGGAAAATTCATTGTGAGTTTCTCAGTTGCACACAAGTTGCACGGTCGCATTTCTAGGCGCGGCAGGGTTACGATAGCGGTGGCGACGTTGAGTCAATCCCTGTGGTGGCGTCTTCGGGCGACCCCGAAATAATGGGGACGCTCAGCGGCGCCATCTTCTTTTTCTGCGCTTCGGCGCGCGCCTTCGCTGCCTTCGATGGGTAGCGCTCGCGGACATAGGAAGCGGCCTGCGCAGCGGTCAGCGCGGACCCGTCATCGGGATGGCGCAATCGATAATTCACAGCTGTTTCTGGGGCGGTCCTCTTCGCCGCACGTAGTTTGAGGAACGCGTAGATTCGTCGCGCCAGCTTGTGCGCCACAACGATCACGGCGTCGTAGTGATGCTTGCCACGACCAATCATCCGCTCATACGTCGCCGCGAGCTCAGGGTCACGGCGCCTGCCCCAATCCGCAGCGAGAAAGAGGTACTGCTTCACGATGTCGGGACCAGCTTTGGTGATTCGCTGACCGGGCTTCCCCTTTCCCCCAGTCAGGTTGGTACGGGGTACGAGACCGGTATACTTTGCGAACGACTTGATGTTGGGGAAGCGTTCAACGTCGCCGAGGAACGCTTCGAGTGCTGGTGCGATCGTCTCTCCGACTCCAGCTACGTTCAGCAAGGCTTGCTCGGGATCGACAAGCCGATACAGTGAGCGGATCTTGCCCTCGAGCTTGGTCACCTTCTTTTCGATGAACTCCATGGCATCCAGCTCGTGGCCCACGAGGAATTGCATGTCTCCGTAGTCGAATGGGAGCCTCTCCTCTTTGTGAAGCGGCGCATAAAGATCGCATGCTGAGCAGCATGCCAGCCAAACTTTCTCGACCTGTTCATCGTTGACGAGGCCGACACAGTGTTTGGTCCAGAAGTCGCGGAGCTGGCTCTTGCCTCGAGTCCGGACGTTCAGAGGGTTGAACCGGCGACGCAAGAACGCCCGACTTGCCTTGTTGAACAGGCTGTCGCCAAGCGCGTCATTCAGGTTGGGGTGAGTCATGAGCAACCACGCTCGGATGCGTTGCTTGCACCTGCTGGCGTCGTTGACCAGGCACGCTCTCTTTTTGACGAACATGCGTAGACTCGTTTGCTCTGCAGAAGGAACGTGGAGCTCATACACACCGTCACGATCAACATGCCGAATGAGTGCCGCTGCCTTCGCATCGTTGCCGTCGTTCTTTGTGAACTCCGTGTAGAACCGACGCAGGGCAAAGGTCTTCTGCGGCTTCGGCACATAGGTGCGGTGCCCATGGCGAGCCAGCTCAGCGCACAATGGAATCCATACGAGTCCAGTTGGCTCCATGACGAACTCACACGGACCATCAACACCGGCGGTGGCGCGAGTGAGCAGCTTGTCGATTCCATCCCTTGTTTGCGACACCGCGAACGGGCGTCCGACGGCCCGTGCATCGTCGTAGATCACAGCTCGATGCGGCGCGCGCAGCGCCAAGTCCAATCCGATTCGTCTCATTGCTCACTTCCTTATTGGTTGCGACGAGCGGGCCCTCCAAACAACGCGCACCCAGCACGGTGATTAATCCGGGATCACATCAACGACGTGTCACCAATCTCCTTAATCGGGTTCCTCGCGCAGCTCGGCGGCAGGCATTACGTGGGACGGGGTCGTCAGAGACGCCCCAGGGGGCTATCGCCCATCCCTCTCACCGCGCGAGCGACTCTACTGCGGGCTGCGAGCCGCAGAGTTGTCCACAAGCCAGGCGATCCGACGGCTGTGGACAAGTTCCATCATCTATCAAGCGTATACAGACATACCGTGGGGGCTGCGCCGCCAGCGCCTATGCCGGGAGTGTCAGAGGCTGCGGTGCCAGCGTCTACAGCGTCAGCGTCTGGACCGTCGCCGGCCGCGCCACCATCCCGCGAGCACCGTGCGACTCAGACCATCCCGCCCGCCACACGGCGGAAGGTGATGCGGCGCCACCACAAGCGCTGCGCGGTTCCCGGCTGCCAAAACCACGTCTTCGTCGATCTGCACCATCTCGACCCGCTCAGCGAGGGCGGCAGCCACGATCCTGACCGAATCATTGCGCTCTGCGGCGCCCACCACCGAGCGACCCATGCCGGGGCATTGTGCATCGACGGTACGGCTCGTCGTGGGTTTTCGTTTCGTCACGCCGATGGCACCCCCTACGGACTTGGTCTCAACCCACCGGCTCTCGATGTCGCCCAGCAAGCCTTCTCAGCCCTGACCACGATGGGCTTCAGAGCGACCGAAGCTCGGGCGCTGGTGGACGCCGTCGTCCATGCCGGCCCACCCGACCAGCTGGCGCCATTTGTCCATGCGGCGCTTCGTTGCGCCTAGCTGGGCGGCTGCACGGGTGGCACTGGGCGGCCTGTTGCTGTGGACAGCTGCAGCATCCGTGGACAAGTCCAGCGAGGTCATGCAGGTCGCGGCAACGTTGCTCGGTAACTTGCCCACCGATTCCGCACCTGCCCACAGCGGCGACGACTACGGCGGATGCAGTTTTTCTCTTTTCTCTGCTCCGGCGCCGTCCAGCCACGCGGCTAGCATCACCATTGAAAGGTCAGGAGAGCCATTTTTTTGCATGACGACGAGGCTGGTAACCACGCTCGTAAGCCCCAAATGAATATGTCCGGTTCGGGGTATCGCCACGGGTATGAGGTCAGGACGGACGGTGACGATGAGCGCAGCGGAGTCGGATCGGACGACGTGATTGAAACACTTCATGAGCTTCGCTTCTCTCGCGTCCTGCTCGATCGCCGGCGTTGCCGCGCTGGCGCTCGGCTGGCAGAACAGGGCGTGCGTCCCCGCAGACGGCGGCGCTGTCAGAGGCTTCGGGTTCGCATTCTCATGCATCTCCGCAATCATTGCGGCAGGCGCGGCGCAGGGTGGCACATAGCTGACTCCACCCACGTGATTTCATTATGTTGCGTGCGGTACGCATGTTGCAGCTCATGAGGATATGGGGAAGATTTGCGCGTGGCTCGCCATTGCAGCTCTGATCGCGGGCGGCTGCACCAACCAGGTGGACGCTGGAGCTGGCGGCTCGGCAGGAGGAGAAGCCGCCCAGGGAGGCAGTGCTGGCAGCGTTGCACTTGGCGGTCAAGGCGGCGCCGGCGGCGGGTCCGTGCAGGGCAATGGCGGCACGTCGCAGGGTAGTGGCGGCGGTGGCGGTGACGACGACGGGCTGAACGGGTGTCACATCGGCTCGGAGGACTGCTCCGATGCTTGTCACCTCGTCGACTGCTGCGCGACCGAGCTGGATCTAGCGGCCGAATGCCTCAGCCGCTGCGAGGCAAGCCTCTGGGTCGAGGACCACCACATCAACTGTTTGGCGCTGCGCATCTTCTGGATCGACGAGGAGGGTTGCGAGTCTATCGTCCAGACCTATCAGGCATTCCAAGCCGACGACGACTGTAGCGGCAGTATGGAGCCGTGATGAGGGGAGGGGATCAGCTCTCGCTCGGAGCCTGGCTGGCCGCAGCGGCGCTGCTGATCACAGGCGGCTGCACCAACCAGGAGGAGACGGGAGGTGGCGGCTCGGGGGGCGCGAGCGCGGGCGGCGGAGGACAGACGCAGATCCCGGCTAGCCAAGCGACCACGCCGGAAGAGTGCGTTTTCCTCGGCGGTGCCGGCGCCATCGGTTGGGCGTGCGATGCGGTCACCGTGCAGCTCAGCGAGCCGGTCGCTCTCGACGGGCTCACATTTGCGGTGGAGACCAGCCTTGGGCACAAGCTGAACGAGCTGGACACCAATCACGCCAAACCCTGGATCGAGACGCAAGGCGATCCGGTTCAGGCCTTGATGCTTCGTTACTCAACCCCTCCGCCGCACTACGCGCCCGATTGGGTCGAGGTGACGCTGCAGCAAGGTGGCGTCGAGCTGGGCAGCGAGCGCTTCGAGGCCCTCAGCTACAGCTGCCATGCCATCTGGTGGCCTCGCTGGTGCTGGGAAGCGGCGCCGGTGACGTTGGCGATTACGCCCGTTGATTCGAACTGACAGTCCAACAGGCGGTAGACAAACGCCCTAACCCTGTTGCGAGTCGTCTTGTGACCCATGGTTCAGAGTTGAACTGGGGGGGGCGAGGTTCCCCCGCTCTGACAGGATAGTTGTCGCCTCTCGTTCTTACGCATTCCCCAAGAAACAAAATTCGTCGCCGTCGCCGAGGCTGTGGACTTGTGGTCAGGCGCCTGCTGTTGGCTCCAGCCCAACGGTTGTCGGCACTCTCTGGTGCGAAGCTCAACATCCCCAGCAGCTGTCCACAAATCCCCAGCCTGCCCCCCCCCGACGACGACGAGCATTTTGGGGGAAGAGGAGACCGGCGCGTCTCGCGGTCAAGGGGGGCGCCACACGTCTGGCAGCTTGCCGACTGTCGCGGTGATCCACGTGAGTCATCTCCCTATCTAGACGGCCACGCGAGGACGTGCCGATGAGCGACTCGCTGCCCCAGGCGGGGACATGGTCTGGTGGTGGTGGTTCAGCGCAATGTCCCACGAGTCTGGCCATTTGCATTGGTGCCTGGGCCTGTGGGTGCAGCAGCTCCAGCGACGGCGGAGCGTTGCTGCGGACAGAAGTCCAGTGGTGAGGCTTCACTAAGCTAGTTCTGTCCCTATTGAGGACAGGAGTCATGTGGTGAGCTGTTACTAAGCGAGTTCTGTCCCTATTGCGGACAGAAGTTCGTTGGTGACCCGTCACCAGGCGAGTTCTGTCCCCTCGTCCGCGAGCAGTGTCGAGCTCGAGGCTCTTACGCCATTGCAGCGGGCTGTTTGGCTGCCGCAGCGGCCGGCGTCGCCACCGGTTGGGCCGTCTTCGCCTCTGACTCGTTCTGCCCTGCGGCGGCGGCTCGGGCCCGCTCTTCGAGCGCGAGCCGGTGCTCGGTGATGGTCAATGGGCCTTCGATGACCGGTAGGTCGCGGCCGTCAGCGTAGACGGCGTGTTTGCCGTGTTGCCGGTGCCAGTCGGCGACTGAGGCCTTGGCGTGCATCTTCTCGATGATGTTGCGCCAGCCCACTCCGGTGTTGTAGGCGCAGAAGCTGATCTCACCGTGCTCAGTGCCATAAGGGATGATGCACATCTCGGTGCGGCGGAAGTCGTAATTGAACACGTCCTGAAAGGCCATGCCGGCCACGAAGAGCACCCGCCAGTCGTATTGCTCGGCGTCTTCTTCGCCGGCGTGGGCGACGCCCGTCTGGCTCAAGAACTGTTTGAGCAACGTGTGGAGGTGGAAGCCATCGGGGGCTCGGTCGGCGTCGAAGTGGCGCAGCACGCT
Source organism: Myxococcales bacterium (assembly GCA_030590865.1). Classification (GTDB taxonomy): domain Bacteria; phylum Myxococcota_A; class Polyangia; order Polyangiales; family Polyangiaceae; genus JAPYTK01. The sequence continues at coordinate 6,772 of JAUVCD010000349.1, forward strand.
GGCGACGAGCTGGGCTTTGCTCCAGGTGGCGCTCTTGCCGGCATCGAAGATGGTGGTCATGTCCCCCAAGATCTTCTCGAGGTCGAGGAAGTCAGTGAGCGGTACGGCCTGTTTGGTCCGCTTGTTGACGAGCAGCACCGTGCCGACACCGCAGCCTGGGTGGCAGCCGCACTTCAGCTGGCCCCAGGTCTTGGAGGTTCCGTCGATCAGATCACAGACGTCGCCAAAGGGGCTCAAGGCGCTCAGGGGGAACCAGTCACGCATTGGATCGGAATAGCCCGTTTGCTGTGCCACATCGCGCGCCAGGTGGCTGAGCGTGTAACGCTGCTGATGGCGCAACTCCGGTGAGATGTCTTCGTCCCGGCCGGTGAAGCTGACGGGCTGGAAGCTGATGACGGTGATCTTGTCCGGGTTGTCGATGGCGAACTCGACGATCGGTCCGACCTGATCGTCGTTCACGCCACCGATGACGGTGACGACCAAGATGATGTCGATCCCCGCCGCCGCCAGCTCTTCGATGGCCCGCAGCTTGACGTCATAGAGATTGCCGAGCTTGCGGTGGCTGTGGGCTTCGTTGGTGACGCCGTCGAACTGCAGGTAGGCGATGCGGAGTCCGGCGTCGTGGCACTTCTTTGCGAAACCAGGCTCTTGGGCGAAGCGCACTCCGTTGGTGGCGCATTGAGTGGCGAAATAGCCGACCTCTCTGGCGTAGCGAATGGCGTCGATGAAATGGGGGGACAGGGTGGGCTCACCGCCAGAGAACTGGATCGACATCTGACGTCGCGGGCGGACGGTCGCCGAGTCGTCGAGGATCTTCTTGATCTCCTCCCACTCGAGCTCATGGACGTAACCGATCTGGTTGGAATCCATGAAGCAGTGATCGCACATCAGGTTGCAGCGATTGGTCAGATCGACGGTGAGCACGCCGCCCCGCCCGTAGCGGACGGTGCTCGAGCCATGGTCATGGAGCTTGTCTGGGCTCGTCGGCACGTCCCGACCTGGAAACAGGCTCTCGATCCGGTTCAAGAAGGCCGGGTCGATGGCGATGACATCTTCGAACTCACCGTGGGTGGGACAGCGCTTCTCCATCACGACGCGCCCATCTTTTTCGCGGATGGTGGCCTTGATCTCCGCCGGGTGCCCGTCGACCAGGTGGTGCCAATCGAGCTCGCCCGCTTGGATGCGGCGTCGCACGTCCTTCACGCACTCAGGGCACAGGCTGTCGGTCTCCCGCGGGCAACCCAGCGTGGGTGCGGTGCGCTCTGCCCCTCGCGGAATGGGCTGGTCGGCCCAGCGTGGCTGGAAGGGCTCAGGCGCCCGGCCCAGCCGGTTGACCAGCTGCATCATTGGCCAGGCGACATCGGCGGAGCGGGCAACGGCCTTTTCGAGTTTTCGTATCAGTTCCATCAGCAAGGCAAGAAGGGGAGGTCGAGTCGGGGCAAGATAGCCTCCCTACTCGGATAATTTCCAATGGTTTTAGACCACCTGCGCGATTGTCGTGACACCAAGGGCGTCCAGTCCGCTAGGCTTCGTCGTGAGGTCACCGCGACAATGGCGCTAGCACGACCGCACCTCGTTCGCCACTCGGGCCCTGGTAGGGCCAGCTGGTTGCGCTCCTGCAGCGTTGCGCTGGTCGTCCTGCTCGTGGGTGGCCACACCGCGGCCCAGCCGCGCAGGTCACGGCCTCCGCGACTGACCTTGAGTGGTGCCACCGCCTTGCCTGAAGAGGCGGGGATGATGGGCCTGACCGAGCACCGCCCCTGGCTGCGCCAGCGGGTTGGCGTAGCGCGGGCGACCGAGTTGCTGGTCGCGCCCAGCTTGGAGGACCGGGCCAGGGGCATCGAACGGCTCGGCTCGGCTGGCACCGAGGAGGCGGTCGACGCTCTGGTCGAGGCGATGGCACCAGGCAGCCCCGTCCGTGCCAATCCCAAGACCTTGCTCGTGGCGGTGAGGGCCGCCGCCGCCCACGCCACGGTCGACGAGGTGCGCAGCGTTCTCAGCAGCGTGCTGAGCAGCGTGAGGGCCGGTTCGCCAGAGACGGCCCTGGACGGGTTGGTGCGAATGACCGCCGCGCTGGCGCTGGCCAAGGCCGGCACCCGAGAGACCCTCACTCCACTGGTGACCGCGGTCATCAGTGGCGGGCGGATGGGCGAGCTTGGTCGTCGAGCTTTGCTGGCCTACCCGCCCGCCTCCTTGAAGCCCCTGACCCACAACTTCAAGAAAGGGCTCTCGCCAGCGGTGGAGACGCTCCTGGGTGATCTCGGCGATCCTCGCGCTATCGGCGTGCTCCGTTACCAGCTCAAGCGCAAGAGCTACGAAGCGCGGGCCGCTGCCACGGTGGCGCTGGCCAAGCTCGGCGACGGCACGGCGGCCCTGACGGCGCGCAAGTGGCTCAAAGGCAACAAGGGCGTGCCCTTGCGCCTGGCAGCTGTCGAGGCCTTGATGTGGCTCGATGCCCGCGATGCGCCTGCGGCCATCGCCAAGCTGCTCGGTGACGCCAAGACTCGCACTGAAGGGTTGAGGTTTGCGGAGCTGTCGCTGTCCCCGGCGCTGGTGCCCACTCTCGAGGCGGTGGTGGATGCGCCGGTCACGGCCGCCGAGAAGGGGTGGGCCGCGGCTATCGTGGGGCAGATCGGTGGCCCGCGAGCGGTGCCGGTGCTCCTGAAGTTGTTGGCCGTGCCCGAGCTGGCGACAGGCGCAGCCTTCGGGCTGGCGAGCACCTCTGGGGATGAGGCGCGGTTTGCGCTGCAGCGAGCGCTGGCTTCGGCTGGAGCGGGGCCCGCTCGGCGACTGATGCTCCGGGCCGCGCTGGTGCGCTATGCCAAGCTGGGCGAGCGTCTGGACGGGCTTGCCGACAGGCTCGCTGGCGCTTTCTCGTCTCGAGACCCGGCCGACCGGGCCGTGGCGAGCTTCGGTCTGGCGTTGCTCGGTGAGCGTCCGGTCGCGGCTCTGATGGGCTCGCGCCATCAGGAGGTCCAACACGCCGCTGCGCGGG
>JAUVCD010000145.1 GCA_030590865.1 Myxococcales bacterium
AAGTCGCTCGCTTCGCTCACGGTTTCGGGTCCCGACGCGCTCGTCGAGCGCGTCACCCGTGCACGTGCTTCGCGAAGAAACAGGGGTTTCGAGCCAGTGACTCGCTAGCTACTGCCTCTTCGCGAGGATGGCCTCAATGCGGCTGAGCGTGCTGTCCATCAGTTTGGCTGCTGTGGCGATCGCCGTGGGTTTGGTCAGGTCGACGCCCGCTCCTTTGAGCAGCTCGAGCGGAGGCTTCGACGACCCACCTTCGAGCATGCCGAGGTAGGCGTCTCGTGCGGTCAGTCCGCCTTGCTTGATTCGATCGGCGAGGGCAATGCCTGCCGACAGCCCAGTGGCATAGGAGAATACGTAGTACTTGTAATAGAAATGAGGAATGTAGGCCCATTCAACGCCGTCGTTCTTCCCTAAGGTGAAGCCTGGGCCGTAGTACTTCCGAATGAGGTCCCCATAGGTCTTGTTGAGGAACTGGGCGGTGAGGGGTTTGGCTTGCTCGGCTGCCGTGTGAATGGCGAGCTCGAATTCGGCGAACAGCGACTGGCGATAGATGGTGGTTCGAATGGACTCGACGAGGGTGTTCAAGATGAACAGCCGCTGGTCGTCGTTCTCTGCCTGCTCGAGCATGTAGTCGGACAGGAACTTCTCATTGAGGGTCGACGCTATCTCTGCGTTGAACGCCGAGTAATTGGAGGTCATGTAGGGCTGGTTGTTCATCGACAGATGGCTGTGGATGCCATGGCCGTATTCATGGGCCAGCGTCGACAGGTCGTTGATGTCGTCCAGGTAGTTCATCTTGATGAACGGATGGATCCCATAAACCGCTACGGAGAAGGCACCGCTGTCCTTGTCCTGATGAGGGTAGACGTCGATCCAGCCGCTCTTGGGGTCGAGCCCGTGGCGCAATGCTTTCAGATAGTCATCGCCCAAAGGCGCCAGGGCTTTGGGCAATATCTCGCGGGCCTGCTCGTAGGAGGCCGTCATCTTGGCACCTTCCACCAAGGGCGCGTACAGATCGTAGATATGCAGCTCATCGACCTTCATGAGCTTCTTCCGCAAGCTCATGTAGCGATGGAGTGGTGCCAGGTTGGCGTGAATGGCCGATATCAGATTGTGGTAGACCGCCGGCGCAATGTTGTCCTTGTCGAGATAGGCCTCGAGTGCCGTGTCGTAGCCCCGGGCCCGGGCATAGAAGATGTTCTGCCGAACCTGCCCAGACAAGGTGGCCGCGTAGGTGTTCTGGTAGGTCCGCAGAGATTCGAAGAACGACTCCACCGTGTCTTGCCGCACACGCCGCGTCTGAGAGCCTCGGTACTTGCCGAAGTTGGCCAGCGTCAGCTGAACCTCCTGACCCTGTTCGTCCTTGATCTTCGGCATCGGCATGTCGGACCGGACGGACTTGAAGACCTTCTCGATGTCCGAGGGGATCTCGTTCAGATCGATCTCTGCCCACAGATTGTCGGCGGCCAGCGACAGGATGCGTTCCGCTTCGCTTCCGAGCACTCGCTGACGGCGACGGCGCAGCTCGTCTAGATATGGGCGGTATTCGGCGAGCTTCGGGGCGGCCCGATAGGCTCGTTCCAAGGCGCGGTCGTCCAGGGCCATGACCTCCCGGCGAATGAAGGACGCCTGCTCGATCAGCGCATGGAGCGCATGGAGTGCGAGATCGTTCATGCCGCTGAGCTTGGCCGACTTCTGATTGCTGTCGAAGCGCAGGGACGCATAGAGCGTGAGCTTGTTGGTCAACAGGCGAAGCTCGAAGTAGTGGTCCAGGCAGGCGCGCAGCTGGTTTGGCTGAGCGAGTTTACCCTGAAAGGCTGCGAGCGCCTTGCGGTCCCGAGCGGCCTTCTCGAGGGCTTGGTCGAAGGCCTCGTCCTTTGAGAAGAGCGGATCGAGCCGCCACTTGTACTTCGCCGGAATTTGGCTTCGTGCCATGTTCGCGTCCGGGACCGTTCCCGAGTTGGGACTTGGGCTGGTGGCGTCCAGTGGGGTTGGGGCAGTAGCCAGCACCGCCGGGGTGGGTCCACCGGCCTGGGGCTCGGTGACCGCGCCGCTGTGGGAGCCACAGCTGGCGGTGCTGGTGCCGAGCAAGCCGGCGAACACCAAGATGATGGGGGCGGAGCGAAGGACGTGCGGGGACTTCATGGCCGGTTCGATAGCGCGGCCAAGGCGGCGGCGCCAGCCTCCCTCACCGGTGGCGGCACCGCTGCGCTGTTGCGGGCCGCGGCCTACTTCCAGCGTCCCAGTCTGCGCGGTGGTCGCCGCGGTTCCCAGCTCGAGATCCACGACGACCGTCCCGACTGGCCAGAGGGTAGGGCACCATCGCGCTGCTCGTCAGCTCTGGGTTGGTCCGCCAGGCCTGGTGGCGCAGTGATGTCTCGAGGGATCGCTACCGTCGGTTTGCTCGGCAGCATTTGCTCGAAGGACCGCTCTGCCAGCCGGATGATGTCGTCGGCGAGCCCCTCGTCAGCCATCTTGGCCGTATAGGCGCGCCGCCCCTCGACGAGGTCCTTGATGTAGTCGTCGACCTCGGCCTCAGAGTAGAAGTTGCTTACCTTCCAGTGATTGAGATCCTGTCCCTCGACCTGCACCAATTCGCCAGTGGTCAAGCGGCCTTGCTCATAGCGGTTGTTGCGCCGCAGGTCGCCTCGTTGGATGGCCGCCATCAGGTCGATGGGGACCCGCTCGACCTTGCGAACCAGTGTCTTGGTGCCCTTGGCGTCGCGGGTGATGATCTCACCCATCCCGCCGGTGTTGTATTGGAGGAAACGAACCTTGCCGGGAAACTTCTCACAGAGGTTCATGATGATGTCCCGGAACTGATTCACCTTCCGGCCCATGGGACCAATGATGAATGGATCGGTGCCCACCGTGCGCACCGACTCACCGGCCATCTCAGGTCGGGTCGCGAAGCTATGGGTGGACTCACCCCACAGATAGGCGAGCACTGCCTGCTCCGCCGTCAGCTCCTGAGCGAAGGGCATGATGGTGTTGCGGCGGGTGATGAATGCGAAGACGACAGCGTCGAGTCCCTCGCCCAAGGGGGGCAGATTGACGCTGTCGGCAGCGATGCAGTGCTGCTGTCGTCCGCGGCGGACCCACAGCTTGTTCCGCTGCATCACCCCGCGGCCGTTTGAGCCCAGGCTCTCATCGAGAAAATCCAAGCTGCCGTCGGATTTCACCATCAGGTTTTCGAGCACCGCCGACTCGTCGGTCAGGGCGTTGTACATGGCCTCCTGGAGGTGCTCGTCGACGTCGGTCTTGACGTAGAAGTTATTCTCCGAGCCGTAGGCCCCACCGTCCTGGCGGAGGAAGCAGATGTCGTCCTGCACGGCCAGCGTGTCCTCGCCAGCGTCGTGGTCCAGCCCCAGTTGATGACACGACCAGGTGGACTTGCCCGTTGCGGTGAGCCCGAAGAGGAAGACGCCGGTGCGCTCGATGTCGCCGGTCTTACTGTTCTTGGCCAGGACGATCTTGGTGCCCGCGTGAAGGCCCAGCATGCCCTGCTTGTCCGCCTCGTACATGGCTTGGCGGAGGAATCCCTTTTTGTCTTCGCCGGTGTAGTCACTGCCGAGGCAGATGTTGATGCGGTGCTCAGGTAGCGACAGGATCTGCATCCGGATCGGGTGCTCGTCCGGGATGTGAATCATGGTGATTTTTGGACCCTTCCGATTCCGCTCCTGATCGAAGAGGGTGGTGCCCCAGGCATAGGGCAGGCGGTAGTTCTTGGGATCCGCTACCGAGATGTAGAGGCTGCACTGTGGCGTGAAGTCCGGGTTCTGCCCCATCTGGCGGTCGAGCCGCACCATCGGCAGGCTCCGCACCAGCTGCAGCACCTTGTGCAGCATGTCTGGCGCCGACTCGACCAGCTTCTCCTGGAAGGCATTGGGATGGCCCTGCTGCACCGTCTCGGAGCCGAGGAACACGGTTTTCTGGCCCATCCGTGAGCTGACGGCGCTGCGCCAGCAGTAGGAGCCGCATTGGGTCTTGGTGCCGTGGGGTAGCGCCTTCTTGCGCGCCTCCTTCAGGCTGATGGTACGGATGTGCTTGCTCTGCAGAGTGGGCTTGAGGTTCTCTGCGAAGCGCCGGTACACCTCGAGATCGTGCTTCGGAGCCATGGTGCTACCTGGGGGTCAGACGGGATGGTTGGGCGTCGCTAGGACCGTCGCTGGACGCCGGCAACAGGTATACTGACACCCTCCGTCGCTTTCCAGTCAAGCCGGGCCGGTCGCCCTTGCCGGAGCACGGATTCCGTGCGACTCATCTCGTCCGAGTGTCTCCCGCGGGGGGGCAGTGCACACCGTTTCCACAGCCCCGCAGGGGCGGTCTTTTCTGACACTCGCCGGAGCTCTTGCCATGCGTCTCTACCACACTGCTGGACCCAACGAGGTCATGATCATTACCGGTGGTTCCACCCGGACCATTACCGATCCGGACGGCAAGCAACGGAAGGTCGGTTACCGTATCAAAGTCGGGGGCGGCGCCATGATCGTTCCTTGGCTGGAGAGCGTGTCGATCCTGCCGCTCGACGTGTTCACCGTGAAGCTCAAGGTGGAGCGCGTGTTCAGCGCCAACAGCGTGGTGGTGAGCGCCGAAGGCCAGGCTCAGGTAAAAATCAAGGGCGACGAACCGTCGATCCACGTGGCGGCCGAGCACTTTCTCGGTCAAGGCGCTGCGGCCATCGAAGCGGTGGCCCGTGAGGTCGTTGAAGGGTACATGCGGGCGGTGCTGGGCACTCGCTCGGTCGAGGAGATCGTGACCAGCCAGGCGGCTATGGCCAAAGAGGTCATCAGCGCCGCCGCCGGGGATTTGACGGGAATGGGACTAGCGGTGCTGTCCTTCTCGTTCAAAGAGATCACTGACGAGGAGGGCTTCATCAGCGCTTTGGCCGAGCCGCGCATCGCCCAGGTCAAGCGGGATGCCATCATTGCCAAAGCGGATGCCGAAAAGGACGCCCTGGTGAAGACCGCCCTGATGAAGCAAGAGGGCGACGTCATCAAGCTGCGGACCGAGGCGGAGGTGCTCAAGGCCACCTCTGCCTTCGAGATGAAGCGCGCCGCCCAACAGGCGGAGGTCAACGAGGAGCGGGCCAAGGCCGATGTGTCCTACGACCTGGAGCGCTACAAGCTCACCCAGGATCTCAAGATGCAAGAGGCGGAGGTCCAGCTCATCGAGAAGCGCAAGGCCATCGAGATTCAAGAGCAGGAGATCATCCGCCGGGAGCGGGAGCTCGAGGCCACGGTCAAGCGGCCTGCGGACGCGCACAATTATCAGGGCCGGATCGAGGCGGAGCTCGAGGCCTATCGCAAAGAGCTGGACGGCAAAGGGAAAGCGGCCTGGGTGAAGGTCGAAGGCGATGCTGAGGCCTCCGCCATTCGAGCCAAGGGTGAGGCTGAGGCCGATGCCATGGCAGCCCGAGCCGAGAGCTACGAAAAGTACAATCAGGCCGCCATGGCCGAGATGTTCGTCAACATCTTGCCCGAGATCGCCAAGTCGATCAGCGAGCCCCTCTCCCGGGTGGACAAGATCATCATGGTCGGGGACGGGGACGGTGCTGGGGTCTCCAAGCTCACCGGTCAAGTGGCTTCGGTGGTGGCCCAGGTGCCCGCCGTAGTCGAGTCGCTGACTGGCGTGAACCTGACCCGCATGGTGAACCAGTTTGCGGACAACCAGGCCAAGCAGATCGCTGCCGACAGCTCAGACGACGAGTCACCAGAGGATCTCGGATAGTCGCCGGGCGAGGGAGCCATGCTTGCCAAGCGAGTCAACCGAATCGGCATGTCGCCGACGCTGCGCATTAGTGGTGCGGCCAAAGCCCTGCGCGCCGACGGCGTGGACGTAGTGGATCTGTCCATCGGGGAACCTGACTTCCCCACGCCTCAGCACGTCAAGGACGCCGCCAAGCGGGCCCTGGACGAGAATCAGACCGGCTACACCGCCAACGATGGGATCCCCCAGCTGAAGCGGGCCATTTGCAACAAGCTGCAGCGGGAAAACAACCTGAGCTACGAGCTCGACCAGGTGCTGGTGTCCCCGGGCGCCAAATTCTCGCTCTACCTGGCCATCGCTGCGCTGGTGGACCGTGATCAAGACGTGATCATCCCGGCGCCCTATTGGGTGTCCTATCCCGAGCAGGTGCGGGTGGCAGAGGCCAACCCGGTGATCGTGCCCACCCGGGAAGAGGATGGCTTCCGGCTGACCCCCCAGAAGCTCGCCTCGGTGTTGACCTTCAACACCAAGATGTTGATCCTGAACTACCCGTCCAATCCGACCGGGGCGACCTACAGCCGCGAGCAACTCGCCGGGCTTGGTGAGGTATGTGAGCGGGAGGGGATCTGGATCCTGGCCGACGAGATCTACGAAAAGCTGATCTACGATGGGCACCAGCACACATCCATTGCTTCGCTGTCGCCGGCGCTGCAAAAACGCACCATATTGATCAATGGCCTGTCCAAGGCCTATTCGATGACTGGATGGCGCATTGGCTATGCGGCCGGTCCCCGGCAGGTCATTCAAGCGATGGCCAAGGTGCAGAGCCATTCCACGTCCAACGCCACGTCTATCGCCCAGTGGGCCAGCGTGGCGGCCATCGAGGGACCGCAGGGTGACGTCGCGCGGATGGCCGGTGAGTTCGCCAGGCGACGGAATTTCCTCATCTACAAGATGCGTGCGATTGACGGCATTTCCTGTGATGAGCCGAAGGGTGCGTTCTACCTCTTTCCCAATGTGGCGAACTATTACGATCGCCAGATAGACGGCTGCCCGATACGCAACTCTTATGGGCTGGCCTATTATCTGCTGAAATATGCCCATGTGGCGGTCGTGCCCGGTGATGCCTTCGGCGCCCCGGACCATTTGCGATTGTCCTATGCGTCATCGATGGACCGGCTCGAAGAGGGCATGACCCGCATCACCGAGGCCCTCGGTCGCCTGGAGCGTCCCCGGGCGACTCGCAGGTTGGTGCTCGACAACGTACGCACCAAAGTGGATCGTCTGGTCGAGACCGAAATCACCGGCAGCGCCGAGACCTGCGACCGACTAGTGGCGGATGCCAACCGCACCATTTCGGACGAGGATTACTACGAATGGAACGCCAGCATTGGCGGCATCGTGGTTCAGCTGCGCACCAACAGTCCTCATCTCAACGAGTTCTGGATGGAGAACTGGTATCCCGCCCAGCTGGAGACGGATCTCGAGCCTCACGGCATCATCTATGGCGTGAAGGGGTTGGCAGGTCGGCAGGCTGGGGCGCTCTACCACCCGGACAGTCGGACCGGATTCGCGGTCAATACGGCGTTCTATGGCCAGCTCCGCAGCCTGGCGATCGGCCTGGTGGCCGACGTTGCCGAGCGCATGAGTGGGGTTCACGTCGTGCGAGCTGCGGCGGTGGACATCGGCGGCCGAGGGCTGCTCTTGATGGGGTCGGCGGGCAGTGGCATGTCAGGTCAGCTCTGGCGTCTGTTGGGCCACGAAGGCGTTCGCCTGGTGTCCACCGACACCGTCTTCCTGCGCTACGTGGGAGGCGAGGCGCTGGCCGATCTGGTGGAGCGGAAGCTCTACATGAAGACCAAGTGGGTCAGCAAAGAGCCGCGGTTGGCCCCGTTGTTCGACCGGAGCCACCTGGAAAATGCCGTCACCGAGGAGCATCAGAACGATCTCTGCGAAGGTGGGGACGATTGTCCGGTCACCCGCGGCATGGGGGTCTGTTATCAGGCTTCGAACGAGAGCCGTGCGATGCTCGATCCTTATTGGTTGGGTGGTGCCAAGGGGCACAGCAAGCGCGTCTCGGTCCATCAGGTGGCGATCTTCCGACGAGAGCCCACCGGGCAAGCGGTTCAGGAGATCTCGCCCACCGAGGCCATCGCCATGTTGCAGCACGCCTCGGTGCCGAGGAGCTCGGGCGGCTCACAGACTGTGCCTTGGCTCAACGACTATCTGCTCGATACCTCAGCCCAACGGATGGATGCGCAGCGTCGCTTGTTCGGCAAGCTCTTCGCCATGGCCAGCCCGGTGGCGGTGAACACCGCTTATGCCTCGGCAGGGGAGATCACGCCGCAGCTCCTCGACCTGCTGCGTCGGTGATTGGCGCGCTGGGATGAACCCGTCTCCGTCAGGCCCAGTATTCCAAAGGGGCCTGGCCCACCTCCACTAGGAGCAGCAACGTGCAACGCACCCTAGGAATCATCAAGCCCGACGCGGTCGCCGGGAACCTGGTTGGCAAGATCCTGGCCCACATCGAGGTTGCCGGCCTCTCGGTCGAGGCGCTGCGAATGGTCCAGCTCACCGAAGAGCAGGCTCGTGGCTTCTATCAGGTGCACCAACACCGGCCCTTCTTCAAGAGCCTGTTGGCCTTCATGACCTCTGGGCCTTGCGTGGTCATGGTGCTCAAGGGAGACGATGCCATCGAGCGCTATCGGGCCCTGATGGGGGCCACCGACCCGGCCAAGGCCGCCACTAACACCATTCGGGCACTGCACGCGACCGACGTGGAAAAGAACGCCGTGCACGGGTCGGACGGCCCGGACACGGCGGCTCAAGAGATTGCCTTCTTCCGGGCCGCCTTGTCTCGCTGGGCGTGAGCGCGCCCACGGGCTGATGTCGGCGCCTGGTCGGCAGGCTCAGAAATACACGGTGTCGGTCTGTGATGGATCGTCTCGATCGTCGATGTTGAAGACCCGGATCTCAGCGTCCGACATGCCCAGCAGTCGGTTGTGGTGGATGAGTGCGCGCCGCGCTTGGCTTTCCATGCGGGCTCTGGCTCGGAGCTGCAGCGAGTCGTCGCTGAAATCGATGAGCTGCAGGGCTCCGAAATACTCGTACCAAGTGGAGCTGCCCCAGCAGGGGTCCGACTCGGTGTGGGCCTGGTAGTCCCCATAGGGCACGACGATGAGACCCTGGTCATCCAGGATGGTGAAGGACTTGTGGATGCGGTTCTGGTCCTCGTCGTAGCCAGACCATTCGCTGCCGAAGGAGACCCGCTCGATCAAGGCTGGAGCGTCTTGGTTGGCCACGTCGAAGAGCGACACGTTCAGCATCCCGTCCGGGTTGGTGCCGTCGAAGCCGAGCGCCAGCAAGCGCGAGCCCCGGACCTCCATGTGGTAGACCCAGCCGGGGATCTCGAGCTCGCCGCGCTGTAGCGGCTCGGCCGGATTGCTCAGATCGATGATGAAGAGCGGATCACCGTAGAAGTTGCTGGGCGGCGGCGGCTCGGGGTTGGGATCCCAGGGTTCTGAGAGGGCGGCCGTGATGGCATAGGCGGTGTGGCCGGCGAAGCGAACGGCCCGCAGCGCCTCGGGGACGGCGAGCTCCATTTCGATGAAGCCGAGGGGGACGACCTCTGCTGAGGACAGAATCGAGAAGGTCTCTACCTTGGGCACGTCCACGTCCGAGAAAATGCCGGGCTGGCTGATGACCCGCAGCACGCCGTCGTACTCATCCATTTGCCAGCGGCTGTAGATTTGACCAGCCGGCTGGACCAGCGCGCCTTCGACCATCAGGCCCGTTGGATCGGAGATGTCGACCACCTGGATGGTCGAGTGGCCTTCGTTGGTCTCGCCGTCCCATTCGACGCCGGCGACGTACATTCGCGTTGAAGTGGCCATGACGCTGCGCTTCCAGCCAAAATCGTGGGGATCGTCTTGGGGGAAGACGAGCTGGTCGGCCTGGGCGAGCTGGGCCGGGTCGGCGATGCTCATGGCGGTGACGAAGGTGGTGGGGCTGCCCGCCCATTCGCCGTCAGGCAGGGGATCGAAGCTCACGACGTAGAGCACCTGGCCGACGATGCGTGAGTCGGACACCTCGCCGGGCACCGCGAGCTTGCCGGTGGCCACGATGTCGCTCGGATTGGACGTGTCGAGCGCCTCGACGACCGTGTCGGTCCCGTCTTGGCTCGTGGCCATGGCGTAAACCATGCCCTCACGGACATACATCTCGAAGCTCTCGCCTGGTGGATCGTATTGATCGAGCACCTCGAGATCATCGGGGCTAGAGGCGTCGATGATGGTCAGGCCTTGATGTCGTGAGAGGGAGTAGAGTAGCTCGCCCTCTATCTTGACGATGTCGGCCTCGCCGATGGCCTGGCGGGCGTCGGCCGCTGGCGGAGGCGCGGCGAAGCCCGAGCTGCTCCCGCTCGACGCCATGCCGGCACACTCGTCGTCCCACCAGTCGTCCGGCTCGTCTCCGACGTCCTCGAACCACGCAGGCCCACCGAGACAGCCTGATGCCATGGCGGCCGGCAGCGCCAGCGCGCCGAGTGCCATGAGCGTACCCATCCATCCGCGATCGTTTCTCGTCGCCATCATGAGCTCCATTTCTCGCCGAGCGGCCGGGGAAGCGGGCAGCCCGCTGTCGTCCACGCTGTCGTCTTGTCGAGCAAGCTGAGCGGCCGCTGGACTGGTCGTGTCGTCGCCCACCAAGAACTGCAAGATAAAGGCCAGGTGTCGCATTCGTAAAATCAATCACTTGGATGCAACCGAGACCGATGCTGCGCCGGGGTGTGCCAGTTTGTGTCGCACGCTCGCTCGCTCGATCGTTGTCGACGGCGGCACCTCCGCGTCCGACCGGATCGGTTCCCCGGGGCCGCTGTCCAAGACGGCTTGTCCTTCAGCTATGCTCGGTTGATCCACTAAGAGGTGATCAACCATGGCCATGCAATCGATGCCGACGTCCAGCTCCACCGCCGCCACCCCCGTCTGCCGACGCGGAGCGCTGCCGACGTGGCTCGCTGCAACATTGGTTGGGTTGCTTGCCACGGCTCTGCTGGTCGCCTGCAGCGACGATGCTGACCTTGGTGGTGGCGGCGGCACCGGCGGCACCACCACCGCCAGTGGCGGCGCGGCGGGTCAAGGCGGTCAACCGTTTGGCGGAGCGGGCGGAGCCGTGCCGAGCGGCGGTGCTGGCGGCAGCGAGCCCCTCGCTGAAACCCAGGTGTGGCTCATCGGCGATTCGACGGTCTCACCGCTGAGCGGTTGGGGCGATGCCCTGCAGCCCTACCTCGCTGACGAGGCCACCGTGAACAACCGGGCGCGCAGCGGCCGGAGCAGCAAGAGCTTCTACGAGGAAACCGGCAACTACTGGACCGAGCATCCCGACGCCGTCATGAATCATCTGGCGACGGGGGACTACGTGCTCATCCAGTTCGGGCACAACGACGAGAAGCTCGACGTGGAGCGCCACACCGATCCCGGCACGCCACCGGACTACCAAGGAACCTTCCGCGACTACCTGGAGCTCTACATCGAACAAACGCGGGCTGTCGGCGCCACACCGATCCTCATCACACCGGTATCGCGCATGACCTTCGACTCTAATGACGACCATTTGCGCACCCACGGTGATTACCCAGCGGCCATGATCCAAACGGGCATCGCGAACGGCGTGGTGGTGCTCGACCTGGAGGAACACAGTCACCTTCACTTCGACCAGCTCGGCGAGCAGCAAACGATGGAGCTGTTTGCCGAGGGCGACGACCACAGCCACTTCCCTCCAGACAAGGCCTGGCGGGTCGCCGAGATGGTGATCGAGCTCCTGACCGGATCGACGAGCTCGCTAGCCGCTTACGTCAAGGGACGCTAGGTTGATCGACGTGAACTCCCGACCCCTGTTCGTGCTGTTCTGGCTCGTCTCGCTCTGGATGCTCGGCCTTCACGGCTGCGCCGAGGAAACCGACGGTCCCACCCCGAAGCTCACCGGCGCCATCGATCCGCCTGCCACCTGCAACTTCTCCAACGACGAGAACGCCGCCGGTGAGCAGCTGATCGAGCTGCGCTCGCCTGACGGCAGCTTCTCTCCGATGGCGAAAGATGCGCTGGGCGATGAGCCGGGGCTGGCATTGCCGCAGGTTTTTTTGATCCGCGACAGCATCGAGATCGAGGTCCAGCGCGTCGAGTTCGTCAGCCCGAGCTTGCTGCGCATCATCGTCGACCAATCGCTGGGGCTGCAGGCAGGGACCTATCAGTTCCGGGTCGTGAACCCGAACGGCAAGGCGAGCGAGCTGAGTGCCACCCTCGAGGTGTTCGACCCACCGACCATCGATAGCATCGGTCCGACCATGGTTTGCTCACCTGGTCAGGTGGTGACCATCATCGGCAGCGGCTTCCGCGAGGGAACGGTGGTCACACTCAATGGCGAGCCGGTCGATGTGACCCTCGTGGATGAGTCGACCCTCACCTTCGAGTTGCCGCCAGGCGCAAGCTCAGGGGACAGCTACCAGGTCGTGGTGATCAGCCCCGAGGGGTGCACCGCTACCGCTGAGGTGCTGATCATCGTGGGAGACACCCAGTTCACGGTGGAGAGCATCCAGCCCGATAAGGGTTGGACCGGCGTGGACAACCCAGTGACCATCTACGGCTCCGGCTTCGTCGACGGCATGACGGTCGCGCTGGTTGGCGCCGCACCTGATGGCAGTGACTGGCCGCTGACCTTCGTCGCCGTCGACGTTTCGGGCACCTTCATCAACGCCGTCGTGCCGGCAGGCGCCGAGCCCGGCGGGCCCTATCCGGTGCGGGTGAGCGCTCCGGACGGCTGCATGGTCGACTTCATCCCTGGCTTCAGCATCGATGCCACTCCAAGCCTCACGCTGAGCCAGATCATCCCGCCCTTTGGCTGGACCGATGAGCGGACGCCGGTGACCATCGTCGGCGACGGGTTCCTCTCGACGCCCAAGGCTTACCTGGTGATCCCCGAGCCGAACGATCCCAACGTCAACCCGAACCGGCAGCTCGTCAGCACCGCCTTCATCACCGGGCAGACGCTCAACAGCAAGGTCCCCCAGGGCTTGCCTCCAGGCGGGCCCTACGACCTGGTGGTGATCAACCCCGACGGTGGCGGGGGGCTCTTGGAAGACGCCTTCACCGTTACGTTGCTACCGACTCCGGTGATTCTGGACGTCAGCCCCGGGGCAGGGAACACCCAGGACGACACGCCGGTCACCATTACTGGCTGCAACTTCCGGGAGCCGCTGAGCTTGGGGCTGCGAGCCCCTGACGACACCATGACCGCCGCAACCGGCGTGGGCGTTCCCGCTTGCGGTGGCGCTCAGACCTGCGCTGGCGGCACGGGGGTGTGCACCCTGTCGGCCACTTTCCCGTCGACCGGTATGGACGTGGGGGCCTATGTGGTGAGGCTGACCAATGAAGACGAGGGCGCCTGGGGCGAATGGTCGGCCTTCGTCATCACCAATCCTTCCGCCAAGCTCGAGGTGTGGCAGGCCGGCAGCCCGCTGACCACCGGGCGACGAGGCCACGCTGGCGTGGCGGGTCGCATCGACAACGCCAACCGCTTCGTTTACGCCATCGGCGGTCATGGCGGCAGCCTGGCTACCCCCTTCGACACCGTCGAGGTGGTGCCTCTCGATATCTTCGGGAACATGGCTGACTGGTTCGAGCAGCGCTACCAGCTCAACACTCCACGAAGCGATCTGAGCGCGGTGCAGCTTGGGGGATACGTCTACGTTTTCGGAGGCCGCAGCGACGCCTCGACGGCTCTCGCCTCCATCGAGCGGGCCAAGATCCTGCGGGACGAAGATGCTCCGGTGGTCAACGACCCGCCGTCCCTCGCCAGCGGCACGCTCGGGGCCGGCGCTTGGTATTACGTGGTGTCGGCGGTTCGTCCTAGCAACGATCCCGACAACCCGGACGGCGAGACGCTGCCGAGCGACGAGGTGGTGGTGACCCTCGGGATCGACGGTGGTGTGCTGCTCGAGTGGGCCGAGGTGACCGATGCCGTGGCCTACCGGGTCTACCGCACCGAGAGCGTCGACGGCGTCTCCTCGACCGAGGTCTTCTTGGCGGAGGTGGCCGCGCCGACGACCAGCTACACCGATGACGGACAGACGGCGCTCGACCCGACCCGCATTCCGCTACGCCGCGGCTCGACGGGCGTGTGGGTGACCCTGCCCGCCAGCCACGATCTGGCCGTGGCCCGCTGGGACTTGGAGTCGGTGATCGCCCACCACCCAGGCGGCGACGCCTTCGTCTACACGGTAGGCGGCAATACCTGCGGCGACTGTTACGATTACGCGTGGATCTCCACTGATGGAGTGACCCTCGATCCGGGGACGCCGGTCACCGGCTCGCTGACCGAGCCGCGCACAGCCTTCGCTCTGGTCGCAGCAGAGCCGCCCAATGCTTCACAGGTCCCAGCTGGCGAGGCCTGGCTCTTTGCCACAGGCGGAACCGGCGTGAGCAACGCCCTGGAGGCGGCTCAGGTGCAGACCGGCGGGGCGCTCGGTCCCTGGACCGTGCTCACCCAGCCGGGGAGCGCCAAGCCAGCCGAGCGTGAGCTGTGCGAGGCGAACCTCATCAACAACGCCTTCTACCTAGTGGGGGGCCGCACCGGCAACTCGCCGCTGGACTCCATCGAGTTCTCGGTCGACTTCGATACCGTACCGGCGCGGAACACCTTCTCCAACGCTTCGAACTCGATGCTGGTGCCTCGTGAGGACTTCGCCTTGGTGCTCGAGAGCGCCTTTTTCTACGCCATCGGCGGCTCGACCGACGGCACCAACGCCGTCGCCAGCGTGGACAAGGTCATCTACTGAGGGAGCGGCAGATGAAGATCACCTGGCACATCATCGTTCTGCTCAGCATGGCCTGCTGCGGTCTGGTTGGGTTGTCCCCAGTCGCCTTGGCCCAAGGTGAGGACAGCTCCAAACGGGCTGGCGAGCTGTTCGACCAAGGTCTGAAGGACATGCTCGCAGGCCACTATGAATCAGGCTGTCCGGCCCTGGCCGAGAGCTACCAGCTCGAGCCCATGGCGGGCGCTCTGTTCACCCTGGCGGAGTGCGAGCGCAAGTGGGGAAAGAACGCCACGGCGCTGGCCCACTACGAGCAGTACCTCGAGCAGCTCGAGACCCTGCCTGAAGATAAGAAGAAGAAACAAGCCGTACGCGCCGACATAGCCAAGCAGCAGGTTGCCGAGCTGGAGGGCAAGGTGGCCAGACTGCGCATCACGCTGCCGGCTTCGGCCCCGGCAGGGACGCAGGTCGAGCTCGACGGTGAAGCGCTCGACGAAGCCGTCGTGGGCACCGCCCAGCCGGTGGAGCCGGGGGCACACAAAGTGACCCTGCGCGCGCCAGGACAAGAGCCCTCGGAACAGGATGTGGAGCTGCGCGCCGGCGAGTATCGCCGGCTGGAGCTGGAGGTCGACAGCAGCGAAGAGGACGAGGACGGCAGCGACGGATCGCGCAAGCTCTACGGTCAGGTCGGTGCAGGCCTCGGCATCGGCATCCCCACCGCGGGGCTGGGGGTCGGCCCCATGATGTTCGTCGAGGGAGGCGTGCTCTACCGGCTTGGTCCTGGCTCGCTATCCGGTTCGTTTCGTTTGGGCTTCGAGACCTTCTCGACCGATGGGGAGGGACAACAACCCTGCCCCTCCGGCTCGCCTTGCGTAGCTGCCGACGGCGGTAGCTACGGCTACGACGTCAACGAAAAGACGCTGAGCCTCGGGTGGCCTCTGGGCTACCATTTCTTGACGCCTGAGGACGTGTTCATTCCCTATGTGGTCGTGGTGCCCACGGTCTATTTGCTCGAGGCGACGTCCACGACTTACGACACCGAGAACACCCAGACCGACACCCAGTTCGGAGTTGCTGCGATCCTCGGTGGACAGCTGAGCGCCGGCCCAGGAGGCGTGTTCCTCGAGCTCGGCTACCACTATGCAGCCCTGTCCCACTCGATCACCGGCGACTCGAGCCTGAGCGCCTTTTCTGCCGAGCTGGGATACCGCTTCATTTTGTAGGCGAACGTGCAACAGCTTCCGACCTCGCCCTTGGCATCGTAAGATCGAGACTTAGTCCCTTGGGACACGAGATGATGAGTGTAGGACGAGCGGAGCTGTGCATCGTGGCCTTGCTGGCTGGAGCCAGGCTGGGCTGCAACGCCTTGTCTGGCGTTGGGG
>JAUVCD010000221.1 GCA_030590865.1 Myxococcales bacterium
GAGTCGCGCCCTTCCCACAACGTCTGGGCAGCAAACTGGAGCAACGGCAGGCCCGCCGGCTCATCATGGACCGCAGCCATCATCTCGCCGACGAGCTCCCCGTCGTCGTAGTCGTAGCCCACCGCCTTGACCGGCTCTCGCAGCACGCGCTCGAGCGCCGCAGGTCCCAGTGCCTGCATCACCGTGACTCGGGAAAGCGCCTCGTGCACCTCCGGGCCAGTGACGAGCCGACCGAGGAAGTCGTCCCGTGCCGCAAAGATCACCCGCACCGGATCTGCGGCATCGGCCGCCGCCGTGCAGATGGCCTCCATGAAGGAAGCGCGGAGGCTCTCGTCGTCGACCAGCGTGAAGAGCTCCTCCAGCTGATCGACGAAGAGCAGCACCTTCGTCCGACGCTCCTCGGCAAGCTCTGCGAGCCGATGGGAGAGTAGCCCTGGGGCTTGCGCCAGCCGCGCGGCCAGCTCGTGCACCTCACGGGACGGGGCGCTTTCGCTCAGGGTCGCCGGGGCTTCGTCGTGAGCTGGCGGCGCGATCGTCGCTCCCCCGGGCCGCACGAGCCGCGATGCCAGGGCGTGGAACGGCCGGTTCTTGGGCCGCAGCTGCAGCACCTCCCAGCGCTCCTGCTCGCGCAACCGCGGGATCACTCCAGCTTGAACGACCGAGCTCTTGCCCGCGCCGCTCGGCCCCACCACCGGTAGCACGGGTTCGAGCCGCAGCCGCTCGATGAACGCTGCGATGTCATCGTCCCGGCCGAAGTAGAGCGCCGCCTGCGCCTCAGTGAACGGCAACAGGCCACGGAAGGGGCTCCTGTCCGCCGAGACGCGCGGCCGCTTTTCGTCGATCATCTGCCGCAACGCCTCGCTCACCTGCTGCGCCGTAGGCCTGTCGTCTGGCTGTTTGCACAGACACCGGGCCACCAGCTCCGTCGCCTTGGGCCCCACTGAAGCGATGTCGTCCGCTCGCGGCGCCAGTTCGACTCCACAAACTGCAGTCACCAGCTTTCGGACGTCGTAAATCTCGTAGGGGAGCCAGTCGGTGAGCAGCTCGAAGAGCACCACCCCGAGCGCCCAGATGTCGGTCTTGTCGCTGCACTCGCACCGCAGCCACTGCTCAGGCGCCATGTACCAGGGCGTGCCGGTGACACCGCCGTCGCTGACCGACGTTACCGGCGCGCTCGGCTGGTTGACCTGCACCGTGTCGAAGGTGCGGCCGATCTCGCGGCCCTGCAGCTCCTTAATGGGCGCGAGCTCGGCCGCATCGATCTGCTTGGCGAGGCCGAAGTCGACCAAACGCGGTCGGCCATCGCGGCCGACTACCACGTTCTCGGGCTTCAGATCCCGGTGCAGCACCCCGCGTTCGTGCGCCGCCTGCAAGGCTTCGGCGAGCGCCAAGCCAATGCGCAGCGTCTCCGCCTCGCCTACCGGTCCCTCGGAGAGACGCTCACGCAGGTCTTTGCCCTTGAGGTATTCGAGCGCCACGTAGGGTTTGCCGTCATACCGACCAGCAGCGTAGACCGTCACGATGTTGGGGTGGTTGAGCTGAGCGGTGGTGCGCGCCTCGAAGAGGAAACGCTCGATGGCTGCTTCCGAGCCCAGCAGCTCACCCACGATCATCTTCAGCGCCACCCGCCGGCTGAGCTCGGTGTCATAGGCCAGGTAGATCTCGCCCATGCCTCCCCGGGCGAGCAGCCGGGTGACCATGAAGTGGTCCACCATGGTACCGAGGCTGAGGGCGGGGCTAGCGGGCTCGCTGTCCCGCGGTTCACCACTTTCAGCACGCCTCTGTCCTCGGTCAATCATCGTCCCAACGCGTCTCGCGCAGATCCTCTCTCTTATCACTGCTTGGCATGCGGATCGTCCTGTTGTCCGCCGCGTCGAGCCCGCCACTGGTACAGTAGTGTGATGAAACCATGGGCCCTGACCGTAGCGTTGGCGGCCGCACTCTCCGCTGGCTGTGATGGGACGAGCTCGGACAAGCCAGATGCGGGCAGCGATGATGCCGGTCCACCGGATGGGGCGGGCCCGGAATGCACCGAGGGCACCGGCGCTTTTCCGCGCCCGCTGGAGCTACCTGGTGCGGAGCCCAACGGCGTGTTCGACCCGAACCTCGCTTACGATCCAGCGTCGGGGCGCCTGTGGATCACCTATTCGGGCGTCACGGGCCCGGCCGGCAGCGGCCTGGTGAGCACCCACCTGGCCTACAGCGACGACGGCGGCGACAGCTGGTGCGAGGCCGGAATCGTGAACCCTGCCGCCGTCGTGCCCGTCGATGACCAGCCCGCCGACAAGGCGCAGCCGGACGCCCACTGGAGCCACGAAGTGTCCGCTCTGGCCGTCGATCCTGGTGCCCCTCCCGAGGCGCGCTGGCGGCTCATCTGGCACCGCTACCTCCACATCGACGATGGCAATGCGGCTACCGACGACCGCCATTTCGAACATGGCTGGATCGCCCAGCGAAGGGCCGCGACGCCGGAAGAGCTCCTCACCGCAGAGGAAACCAAGCTCTTCAGTGGGCTCGCCTACCACGTCGACTCGTCGGTGGAGGCCTACAACGACAGCGTTGCCGGTGGGAAACCGGACAAGCGGTTCGACCAGGATCCCGACCTCGGCAGCTGTCTGGCGTTCAGCGAACCCGGCTTGCTCGCCCACGCCGGGACGCTCTACGTCGCGATGTTCTGTTATCGCGGCGCCACTGAGCAGGACATCGTGCTCGTGCGGCTGTCCCACACCACCGGTGAGTGGTCCTATGCCGGCACGCTGCTGGACGTAGCGGACGCGCAGGCAATCAACCCGGCTTTGGAGAATTTCAACGGTGCCGATCTGTTCGCTACCGGGGACGAGCACCGGCTGGTCATCACGCCGGCGGCGGGCGGCGCCTACCTCGGCTGTTTGACCTACGAGCTAGACTTGGCCCAGGGAACGCTCCCAACCAAGGTGGCCCTGCACGGCATCGAGAAGACCCCGGATCCCGCCGTCTTCCAGACCGGTGCCTGCGCCTATCACGAGCAGAGTGGGACTGGAATGATCGTGGGAGACACGTTCCTGAGCGGCGTGCAGTTTCGCCTCGTGGCCACGGGCGAGACGTTGTGACCAAACGGCTAGCGAGCCAGATCTGCTTCCATTTCAGCGACCGCAGCAATCATGCTGCGCTGCGTTACGCGAATATGACCGTCCACTGGGCGATCAAAATCGAGAATCAAGAGCATCACTCCGGTCATCACCATGGCCAGTGCTGTGGTTCGCCACCGGCTGATGCGACCTGATATGCCAGCGTTGAATCCCGCGACAGCTAATGTCGCAGCAGAAATGAAGACCAGCACCCAGGTGACGAATAACGGGAGCTTGTCAAAAATCGCTGCCAATCGAATGGTATGCGCATCCAGCACATCATTCATCGCTGCCACTAGAGATGCTTCAATGGGGCCAGGTTTTTCCTGCCTCAACCCCTCTTCCAATACTGGCCACAACCTTGCCTGCGCCTGTAACGTCCTATCGAGAAGCTCGAGGCGTTGCGCATCATCGATTACGGCACCTCTCGGCATGACACGCGTCTTTGCATAGGCAAGCAGCGCCTGCCTCAGCTCCGCGCTGTTTGGCTCGGCGATTAACTCGGCCCGCAGAAACGCCGTGCTCAATGCGTTTGCTTCGGAGATAATTGCCTGCTTTCGCGATTCATAACGGCTGACACCCGAAGCATAGGTGAAAGCGAGTATCAGGCCGAGCAGCGCAAACATGGAAGATAGCACTACTGTGCCACCGCCAGACTCTGCATCCTTCCATCTTTCACGTTGCCTAAATCCAATGCGATATCCGACCTCGAGTACGGTCACCAGCACGATGAGTAGAACCAGACCGACCAACCAGATGGGCAGTTCATAAAGCAACCAGAGAGTCATGTTACTGGAACTCATTCGCGTGGGAATCCAGGCTAGGCCTCAAGTAATTGGCGGTGGGCCGTTAGCGATGAGCCTCAGAAGCTCGCACGGTTCCGCCCAGAGAGGTACATGCAACTTCGCAGGCTTGTCCTGAAATTGGCCGGCTATTTCTTCGAATGGGGTATCGTCCCATCGACGTCCACTACCCGATCGATGTCGCGAGCACTTCGCGGTATGCTGAAACCCGTGCGTGGGGCAATCGCTCTGAGTGTCTGCGTGGGACTCGTGCCCGCGTGCGGCTCGCCTGAGGAGCCGCTCGGCGGCTCGGATCAGGGTTGCCCTGCAGGAGGGATCGAGCTCGAGGACGGCAGCTGTCAGCCTCCCACGTCCAGTGGAGCGGTGGCGACCTGTCCCGCTGCCGAGCTCGAGCTCGAGGACGGTCGGTGTCAGCCAGCCGGGGTGCAGAGCGACGGCTGCGAGGCCGGACAGCACGCCACTGGCGACGGTGCCTGTGTGGCTGCTGGCTTGCCGCCCGACCGGTGCGTGGGCGGGCCAAGCGAGGAGGAGTGCGTGCCCCTGCTCCCCGCCGAACCTTGCGCCTTCGGCTCCTTTGCCCTCCCTGGGGAGGAGCAATGCCACGAGGTAACGAGCTGCGGGGCTGACCCGTGGGGCGACATCCCGGTCGAGCCCGATACCCTCTACGTCGATGCGGCCCATGCGGGCGGGGACGGCTCCGAGCAGGCACCTTGGTCCACCATCCAGGCCGCCGTCGACGCGGCGCAGCACGACGAGATCATCGCCATCGCCGCCGGGACCTATGCCGAGGACGTCCATATCGTCGGCAAGGCGCTGCGTCTCTGGGGCCGCTGTCCCTCCATGGTAGAGGTCGTGGGCCAGGGGAGCGCCTTTGCCGCCATCCGCATCACGGCGGATCGGGTCGAGCTGCGCGGGCTCCGGGTGACCGGCCCGGCCACCGGCGTCGGCATGTGTTGCGGCTCGAAGGGCGTGGTTCTCGAGTCGCTCCACATCCATGGCACGCCGGGGGGCGCGGTTCAGGTCGCCGAAGGGCTGAACGAAACCGTGCTGCGCAACGTGCTCATCGAGCAGGTCGGCCTCTACGGCATCTTTGCGCTCGGCTCGATCGTCAACGTCGAGGCCTCAGTGATTCGCCACGTGTCTCACGACTCCAACGGGTGGTTCGGCGATGGCATCATCCTCGAGCCCATTTACGACGGCACGGCCCACCACGGCGTACCCGCAACGCTCTCGCTCCAGGACTCGCTCATCGAGCACACCACCGAAAGCGGGGTTGCCGCCATCAGCTCCGACGCGGTGATCGAGCGCTCCGTGGTGCGCGACGTCGACCCGATTCCGATCAGCCCCGAGTCAGGCGATTGCATCGTGAGTCTGCCCTATTTTGTGCCGCGCCAGCCGTCGGTAATCGTCCGCTCCTCGATCGTGGAGCGTTGCCAAGGATCGGGGCTTGCGCTGGCCAGGGGCGACTTCGAAATGGTCGGTGTCGCCGTTCGCGACGTCCTGCCCTTCAGCGTGTCCGGGGAGCTGGGTCGCGGCGTCACGGTGACGGGCAGCGCCGATCAGCCGACGCGGTTTCAGATGCGCGGCTCCCGAGTGGACCGGGTCCTCGAAAATGGAGTCGGCCTGTTCGGTGTCGACGGTCTGCTCGACGGCGTGCTCGTTCGCGACGTCGCCCCAGCGACCAGCGGTCAGTACGGCTATGGGGTGTCCATATCCCCGTACGATGGAGCGCCGGGAACGCTGACCGTGCTCGGGTCGCGGTTGGAGGGCTGCCACGAGGTGGGGCTGGTGTCGTTCGATGCCGATGTAAACGTGCTGGCCACTGCCGTCGTCGCCACGTCGCCCCAGCCGGGCACCGAGCTGTGGGGTGACGGCATCTCCGTCTTCGGCAGCGGCGAGCCGCCACAGGCCAGAGTAGCCGGCTCGCTCGTCACCCACATGGCCCGCGCGGGCTTGAGCGTCTTCGACGTCACGGTGAACCTGGGCCACACCAAGTTCGAATGCAACGCGATTGACCTGAACACCGAGACGCTCCAGGGAAACCAGGGAGCGCTGGAAAATGCTGGCGGTAACGTCTGTGGCTGCGGGACGGACGTGCATGGCTGCAAGCAGGTTTCATCACAGATCGGTGTACCCACGCCGCCTGATCCGAAGGAGAAGGAGGGGTTTGGACAATAATCGGCAGGACAGAGGTTGGCCTCACGTGGCCCGGCCATACCGGACCCGACAGGGCGGTGCTCGGCGGGCGTCGTGCGCGGTCAGTCTCCTCTGTATCTTGCCGGCCCTGTGTGGCTGCGGCGAGTCAGACCGGACCGAGACCCCCACCACCACCGCCAGCAGCGGCCAGGGTGGAAGCGGCGGCCACGGCGGCGGGGGAGGCGGCGGGCCGGCCGCGCCGGAGGGACTTGGCCTGCCGAGCGGTGATCTGACCGGCGATGGAGTCGACGATCTCGCGGTACTCCTGGGCACGGCTGAGGCGTCGTTGCTGGTCTTCGCCGGCGGTTCCGGTTTTTCGCCGGCGACGCCGGCGGACGCCGCGCTGAGGATCCTACCGCCGAGTGGCTGTACGTTGCGCGGCCCATGGCTCTTGGTGGACGCGAATGACGACGGCGCGACCGACGTGCTCGCCGGAGTGGCCTGCGATCAGCAGCTGGAGGTGGTGCTGCTCGAGGGACCACTGCCCCTCGGAGACCAACCCTTGGACTCCTTCCCGGTGCGGCTGGCGCTCGCGGTCGACGGCGCGCTTCCGACCCAACTCGGCGTGGCGGAGCTCACTGGCGACCAGGCCGTCGACCTGATCGCCACCTATCCGGATAACTCGGCGGGCACGTCGGCCGTTCCGGGCATGGTGCAGGTGATCTCGGATCTGCACTCCCTGTCGAGCGGCGGCTCGGTGGCGCCCTTTGCCACGCTGGTAGGCACCGCCGACGGGGATCGTTTCGGCAACCGGATCGACACGGTGAGCGGCGATCTCACCGGCGACGGGTCGCACGATTTGTTGGTGGGGGCACACCACGCGGACGGCCCGGGGGACAACGCCGGAGCGGCATACCTGTTCGCCGGGCCGCTCTCGTCGGGGACCCACCAAGCAGCCGCAAGCTACGCCTCCTTCCAGGCCCACAACGCCGGCTCGCTCATGGGTGTCGGGATCGCCGTCGGCGACGTGGACTTGGACGGGCGCATGGACGCACTGATCGGCGCCGACGAAGACAACGCGGCGGCAGCCTACGCCGGTCGCGTCGGCGTGTTCCGGGGGGCGGTGACAGCCGGCGCTACCGATATGAACGGGGCACAAAAATTCGTCGTCGGCCTCTGGCAAGAAGAGCTCGGGTCCCACATCTCGACCCACGGCGACGTGAATGGCGACGGCGACCGGGACGTGCTCATCTGGGGCTGTTGCGCTCCCCATGCCGGGGACTCGGGGGTTGGAATACTGGTTGGCGTATTCGCCAACTCGGGCTTCGCCGGTGTGTCCTCCGCCCTGGCCGACTTCGCGATCTATGGCGACGCGCCCTCGGATCACTTCGGCGATGTGCGCATTCCCGGCGACCTCAACGCCGATGGCGCCGACGATTTCGCCGTCGGTCTCGGCGCTGCGAACGGTGATCAGGGACGGGTGGTTGTGGTGTTCGGTGGCCCCGCCATCGGCTCCGGCCGCGCCAGCGACGTCGCCGACGTGCTAATCGAAGGCGCGCCTGGGTCCAGCGACCGGTTCGGCGCTGCCGTGCTCAGCCGCTGATCGTGATCAGCGCTTCGCGCCTGGGCGGGCGTCGCTCTTCAGTAGCTAGCTAGGCTTCTTCGCCACGATGAACGCGGCCTTTCCCTTGCCCGGTTGCCATTGGTGGTCGATCTCGAAATCGGCGCTGGTCAGACTCTCCGCCAGCTCTTTCACCGAGAAGACTCTCAGCAACGGCATCAGCCCCAAGAACCGACCCACCGGCGCCACGATCTTGAAGAACTTCATCGTGTCACCGAGACACGCAGTGCTGCTGACGAAGACGCCGCCAGGCTTCAGCATGTCGTGCACCTTCGCGATGACAGCTTCCTTGTCCTTGAGCAGATGCAGGATGCTCAAGCCCAGGACGACGTCGTAGACTGCCTTCTCAGATGAGAAATCATCGATGGTGGCTCGAGTGAAGGTGACGTTCTCGACGCCGGCGGCTTCTGCTCTTGCTATGGCGATGCTGATCATCTTCGACGAGATGTCGATCCCTTGGATGTGCTTGACGTGTGGAGCGTGGGTGATGGCGGTTGAGCCCGTCCCGCAACCGAATTCCAGCACCTCCGTATCGGGCCTGAAATACCCCCGCGTCACCTCGAGCTTCTTCTGATAGGCCGCTTCGTCCTCGACCGGCTGCTTCGCATAGCGTTCCGCGATCCTGTCCCAGAACCGTGCGTCTTTAGGACCAACGTGCGTCTTCATCATTCTCAGTCATGGTGCGAGCCTGCCAGCGGACCGTGACGATCGAAATCCCAGGTTGGGTCAAGAGAGCGTAGCGCCAAAATCGTTCGAGCGGCACGCCCATCGCGCGCCACGCTGACGGTTTTTGTGGCAGGCTCAACCTGCGTGTCTCGGTGGGCGGGGGTCGGTTCTCGGCGGCTCGTCCTGGAGAAGGCAGCCAGGAGGCTTCGTGCTCAAGGGTGATCGACTGGCCATTGCACTTGTCATCCTCGCCGTGGCGGCGATTGCGGCATTTGTCCATTTCCGGAAGCCTGGGGAAGAGGAAGAGCCGACCAAGGTGACCGAGCCTGGGCGCCTCCCCGAGACTGGACCGCTGTGGCGGTTCAGCGGCGAGGCGCCCAGCGCTGGCGAGGGGAAGCAACCACCATCATTGTCTCTGACCGCCTCCGATGGCACGGGACTCACGCTGGCATCCCTGGACGCCCGCGCCGTCGTTCAGGGACCCTTGGCCTTCACTGAGATTCGCTTGGCCTTCGACAATCCCGAGAGCCGCACGCTCGAGGGGACCTTTCGCATCACCCTCCCCCAAGGTGCAGCGATCAGCCGCTTCGCGATGCGCCAGGGGGATCGCTGGCAGGAGGGGGAGGTCGTCGAGAAGCAGGCGGCTCGCCGGGCCTACGAGGACTTTCTGCACCGACGCCAAGACCCAGCCCTGCTCGAGCAAGCTGCCGGCAACGAATTCTCCGCACGAGTCTTCCCGATCCCGGCCGAGGGCCGCAAAGAACTCATTGTCTCCTACTCCCAAGAGCTGGGTTCGGTAACGCCGTACCGCTTGATGCTCCGGGGCCTCCCGAAAATCGGCAAGCTCGACGCAGTGGTCGCCCGCATGGGGGCCGACTCGTCGGTGCTCGACGAAATCCACGTGGCGGACGCCACCCCAGATCGGGATCTGGTGGTCGAGGCCTCTCGGCTCGAGCCCGGCGAGGGCTTGCGATCCGATGACCTCGTGTTGCTGAGGCTGTCGCCGGCGGCCCAGGCCGGACCCGACCCGGTGAGCTCGGTCGTGATGATGGTCGACACCAGCGCCTCGCGCGCCCTCGGCTTCGAGCACCAGTTGATGCTGGTCGAGGGGCTCGTCGCCAAGCTCGAGGGGAGGACCAGCGTTGTCGTGGCAGCCTTCGACCAGGGCATCGATCTCATCTACGAGGGCGCGGCCTCGGGCTACGGCGCCCAGGGCACGACCGGGCTGCGACAGCGACAGGCCTTCGGTGCGTCAGACCTTGGCGAGGCCATCGCCTGGGCCGGCTCCAAGGCGAAAGAAACCGGCGCGAAGCGTGTCATTCTGGTCACCGATGGCGTCCCGACGCTCGGGGTGACCGAAGCGCCGCAACTGCACCAAGCCGCCAAGGCGCTCCGGAAGGCGGGCGTCAAGCGTTTGGACGCCGTTGCCGTAGGTGGGATCAGGGATGAGGCGCTGTTGCGTGGGTTAGCCACCGCAGGTCTGGCACGCAACGGCGTGGTGATCGACGGCGAGCGCGGGCCCGAGGCCGCAGCGCACCGCCTCTCCTCGGCGACCCTGTCGGTGCCAGTGAAAGTGCAAGGAGCAAGCTGGCAATGGCCGCTGCAGCTCGAGGGTCTCCAACCGGGTGACGAAGCCCTCGTCTATGCCCTCGTTCCCAAAGGGGATGTGCCGCGGGTCAAGCTCGGCAACCGAGGCTTCAGCCAACCCAATCTCGCCACGGTCGATCGAGCGCTGCTAGAGCGTGCCTGGGCCAAGGCGAAGATCGACCAGCTCACGGCCAGCCCCCCCACGAACAGCAGCGCCGAGGAAGTGAAGGGTGAGATCGTGAGGCTCTCCAAGACTCATCGTGTCCTGAGCCAACACACCGCCTTGCTCGTGCTCGAAACCGAAGCCGATTACGACCGCCACAAGATCGACCGCAGGGCGCTCGCCGACATCCTCACGATCGAGGGATCGGAGATCGTCCGGAGACAGCGCCGCGAGGACTTGCTCTACATCGGCAAGGCCGACGTTCGACCGAAGGGAGGAGACGACAGCGATGGCGTGGTGTTGCGGGCCCCGCCTGCTCCTGCCGCTCGCCCGGACAGGGAAGCCGCTGGTGAGGCCGACGAAGCCCCAGCCTCTATGGCAACCTCCGCTCCTGCGATCCCGGTACGCAAGGAGCAAGCTTCAACGGCAGCCTCCAGCCCGGCGGACGCCCCTGGGCTTGGCTCGCTTGGCATCACCGGACACGGCGCGAGCTCGGGCCCCGGTCAGGGGTTCGGCTCCGGGGAGGGGCGATTGGGCAGGTCCCACCGATCCCGACCGCCGCGAGTACGCATGGGATCGGTGAGCGTCTCCGGCCGCCTCCCACCTGAGGTCATTCAACGCATTGTGCGGCAGAACTTTGGCCGGTTCCGCCTCTGCTACGAGAACGGGCTGCGCGAGAACCCAAACCTCCAGGGGCGGGTCACGGTGCGCTTCGTCATCGGTCGCGACGGCAGCGTCTCCGACGTAGGTGGCGGCGGCGACATCCCGGACGCCGGCGTCATCAGCTGCGTGACCCGGGCGTTCTATGGGCTGAGCTTCCCCCAGCCCGAGGGCGGTGTGGTCACCGTTTCTTACCCCATCGTCTTCTCTCCTGGCGACGTGTCGGGACCCCCGCCTCCAGGACCCCAGCCACGGCCCAGCAGGCAGAACAGGGAACCGGAAACGCCCTACCAAGGCAAGATGGCCGAGGTGATGCAAGCCCTGGCGAAAGGCGACCAAGACGGGGCGCTGCAAAAAGCCATTGGCTTTCGCCAAGCCAAACCAGGTGACGTCATGGCCCTGGTGGCCCTCGGCGAAGCCTTCGAGGCGCGAGGTGAAGTGCGCAGCGCGGCTCGGAGCTACGGATCGATTATCGACCTGTTCTCGTCCCGCGCCGATTTGCGCCGGATGGCGGGACAGCGTCTCGAGCGGCTGGGCGTCCCCCACGCGTTGAGCTTGGCTGCGGACAGCTTCGGCAAGGCTGCAACGCAGCGGCCCGACCATCCGGCCAGCCACCGGCTGCTCGCCTTTGCCCTCCTCCGATCGGGTGCCCCCGAATTCGCCTTCGACGCCATCGAAGCTGGCGCGAAGCGCAGCTATCCGCAGGGGCGGTTTCGAGAGGCCAAGAGGATCCTGTCCGAGGACATGGCGCTCATCGGCGCAGCGTGGATCAAAGCCGACCCCGCGAAACGCGAGGAAGTTCAGCGCCGACTCGAGGCGGTGGGGGCACGGCTAGACGAGCGACCTTCGCTGCGCTTCGTGCTGGTCTGGGAGACGGACACCAACGATGTCGACTTTCACATCCGGGACGCCAAGGGGGGACACGCCTATTTCAGCAAGAAGAAGCTCCCTTCAGGTGGCTCCCTCTACGCGGACGTCACCACGGGCTATGGCCCGGAGTGCTTCATGATCCCCCTGCCACCGGACGAGCGGTCCGGCCCCTATTCGCTCCAAGCCCACTACTACTCCCGCGGCCCGATGGGATACGGCATGGGCAAGCTCGAGATCATCGAGCATGACGGCAAAGGGGGGCTCACCTTCGAAGAGCGCCCCTTCGTGGTCATGCGGGACCGTGCCTTCGTCGACCTGGGCAGCTACCCAACGAAGCCGCCGCCGCCATCCGAAGCCCCATCCACGGACAAGCCACAGCCCAAGGCGCGCTGACCCATTCACATCCTCGGCGACCGTATTGGCGTCAAAGTCCATGGTACGCTGAGGTGATGACTGTGCCGCGGCCGTACCGGTTCACGGCGCTGCTTGGGGTGGCGTTACTGTCCTGCGGTGGCGAGTCTTCACCGGGTGGCGCTGGCGGTGCCGATGCCTGCATGCCTCCGGCGCGGTTGCTCGACGATGGTCGCTGCTTGTCGCCCGGCGTGCAGGACGATGGCTGCCCCGCTGGTACGCTCGGTCTCGAGGACGGGAGCTGCCAGCCGGCGGGCATCCCGCCCGAGGCGTGCACCGAGGGCTTCGAGCCACTCGGTGATGGCTGCGAGCCCATCCTCCCGGCCGCCCCTTGCCCGACGGGGCTCATGGCCCTGCCGGGCGAGAGCGCCTGCCGCGAGGTCGCGTCCTGCGGTGATGGCCACTGGGGCGACATCCCGACGGACAGCGCCACCGAGCACGTCGACTCGTCGTTCGCCGGTGGCCAGAACGACGGCACGGCGGGCCGACCGTGGGCGACCATCGGCGAGGCCGTCGCGGCAGCTGCCCCTGGAGCGCTCGTGGCGATCGCAGCAGGCAGCTACGCCGAAGATGTCGAGATCGCGGGCACGTCCGTCCGGCTCTGGGGGGTGTGCCCGTCCCAGGTGGAAATAGTCGGCAGCGCCTCGGCGCCAGCTGCGGTGCTCATCCAATCGGGAGGCCACGGCACCGAGGTGCACGGGCTGGCCGTCCGCGGCGGCTCTCGTGGTCTGTTGGTCACCGATGCGACGGGGGTGTGGTTCGACCGATTGTGGGTGCATGACACGGCGGCCGTAGGCATTAATGCACAGGACACGTTCGGCGCGGTCGAACTCACCATGGACGGCTGTCTCGTCGAGCAGACTCGGGCCGTCGGCGTGGCGCTGTTCGGCGTCGACGCCACCATCGCAGGAGTCACCGTGCGGGGTACGCTACCTCAAAGCACGGGTGGTTCACATGGCTGGGGCATGACCATCCAGCCGGGCCCGGAATCTGGTCGGCGGGCGAACGCCGCGTTGGGCCACTCCATCATCGA